>JBBSAN010001228.1:0-1509 GCA_038252265.1 Chloroflexia bacterium | reverse complement strand
GACCGCCCCGCCGAGCAAGGCGGCCAAGCCGGTGCTGGTCGTCGGGCCGATGGAGCTAATCAGGTAGTCGCTGTAGAGATCGAGCAGGTCTTTGTCAGTCATAGCCCTAGTCTACCATATTCCCATAGTGCGTAACATGAGTTACGTGAATATCTTGCCGCTGTAACACGACCACAGTCGTTTGCCAGCCCGCAGCCTGTTCATATAGCTGTGGCGCGTGTCCGGCTATTTCAAGAGCTATTTTCTATTTTGGAAGATGACGAACGGGTGACGGCTAATCTCCTGACACTTGTGCAACAGATCCCTACGGGCGGCAAACAGGTCCACGACGCGAATATCGTGGCGACCATGCAGACCTATGGCATTACCCGCCTGCTCACCCATAATGTGGCGGATTTTGTCCGCTTTCAACCTTTGATTACCATCGTTCCCCTCTAACTTATGTGCAACGCCTGCAACGACGCAGGAGAAAGGAAAATTCCCAATGGCAACGAACGACAACGATCCGGTCATCCTGGGGGCAGTTCGCACGCCCTTTGGCAAGTTCGGCGGCGGCCTCCTGGCGCTGGGCGCGGTGGACCTCGGCGCGCATGTGATCCGCGAGGTGATCAGCCGCAGCGATCTCCCGCCGGAGGATGTGACCCACACGATCATGGGCGTGGTAGTGCAGGCGGGGCTGGGGCAGGTGCCTTCACGGCAGGCTAGCCTGAAGGCCGGGCTGGGCCGCGAAGTGACCAGCGACACGATCAACCGGGTGTGCGCCAGCAGCATCCGCGCCGTCACTCTGGCCGACGGATTGATCCGCCTGGGCCACCACGAGGTGATCGTGGCGGGCGGCATGGAGAGCATGAGCAATGCGCCCTACTCCCTGAAGAATGCCCGCTGGGGGATGCGCATGGGCAACAACGAGATCGTGGACGGCGTGCAGTATGACGGTCTGACCGACCCGGTGTTGAACCGCGCCATGGGCGAAGAAGGCAGCCAGGTTGCCCGCGAAGAGAATATCACCCGCGAGGAGCAAGACACCTGGGCGCTCCGCAGCCACCAGCGCGCCATCGCTGCCATGGACAACGGCCTGCTGGCCCAGGAGATCGCGCCCGTTCCGATCCCGCAGAAGAAGGGCGAGCCGGTCCTCTTCTCCACCGACGAAGGCCCGCGCCGTGACACCTCGATGGAAGCCCTCGCCAAACTCAAGCCGGTGTTCGACCCCAACGGCACGGTGACAGCGGGCAACGCCCCCAGCCTGAACGACGGCGCGGGCGCGCTGATCATCGCCTCGGCGGGCTATGCGAAGGCGCACGGCCTCAAGCCGCTGGCCCGCATCCTCGGGTGGGGGGAGGCGGCCTGGGACACGCCCTACCTGGCCTACACCCCGGCGATGGCCGCACAGAACGCGCTCAAGCGAATCGGCCTGACCCCTGCCGACCTCGATCTGGTCGAAATCAACGAGGCGTTCGCCAATGTCACCCTGATCAGCGGTCGCCGCCTGGGGATCGACCTCGACATCGT
>JBBSAN010001227.1:0-1517 GCA_038252265.1 Chloroflexia bacterium | reverse complement strand
GGAGAAATTAGAAGTTAGAGATTAGAAATTAGAAGTTAGAGGTCAGCTTTCTTTAGTCCTTGCCAGGGAAGTTTAATTCTCGTCTGAAGACTGAAGACTGAAGACTGAAGACTGAAAACTGAAGACTCACCTGCTGATTTCTAATTTCTAATCTCTAATTTCTTCAGCGCGGCATACAGGTGATGGGCGCAGGCGCGGCGGGCCAGACGGGGCTATCGTCGGGGCCAACGGGGTGGCGCAGGTGCGAGGGGGGGACGACTTCGTGGACGCCGTCGGGGCGAGTCCAGAGCCATTCGAGGCCGCCGGGGTCCGGCCCCGCCTGGTAGTCCAGCCGCACCGTGTGCCAGCCAGGGGTCAGGGTGATCAGCCCGCTGCGCCCGGTGATCATGCGGAAGAGGGTGTCTGACACCGGGGGCAGCGCCCAGCATTGATCGACGACGACCGCGCCGTCGATGGTCAGCCGGGCGCGGGTATCGCCGCGTAGCTCCATCATCGTCGGGCCGCCCTCGCTGTAGACCTCGCCTTCCCAGCGGATCAGGCCGTCGCCGCCGCTCAGGGGGCCAATCGGCAGCCCTTCGGGGTCGCGGCCCCCGATCAGGGGCGGGCGCGGCTCCCCGGCCAGCCCGCCGACCAGCCCGGCCCACGGTGCGCCGATCAGCGTGTCTACCCGGTGGATATCGGGTGCCCCGCCGAACGCGGCGACCAGCCCGGCATCGGGCGGCAGGGGCCACAGGTGCGTGGTCGCTACTTCTACTTCCGGCTGCGTACCTTGTTGCACCAGCAGATGGGGCGAGGCCGGGCCATCCAGCCGTCCGGCGACGCTGAACGGCACCCACCCGGCGTCCACCGTCAGGGGTGCTCCCGGCACGACAGGTATCCCTAGCACGCGGATCGTGGCCGCCGCGCCTGCTACCTGAAACCGGATCGGGTCGGCCCGTTCCACGAACAGCGCGCCGCTCCAGGTGGCGCTGATCGGGTAGGTCAGGGCCACTCCGGCGGGCAGCGCGCCCACCGTGGGCACCTGGCCGCTCCACAACAGCACGCCTGCCCCGGTGGTCAGGGTCGCCAGGACGCCATAGCGCGCGGCGGCGGCCCCCGCCGCTACCTGATAGGCGCGCACCTCCGAACTGCCGTCGGGGGTGCGGAGCGCGCGCACCGTGCCGCCGGGATAGAGTTCCTGCACCAGCGGCAGGTAGAACGTTTCGTCGCTATAGAAGACAAAAGCGAGATCGCGCGTCGGGTCGCCCACCACCGGCAATTCGCGCCCCGGATTGAATAGCTCGCTGACGGGGGTATTCGGGGCCATCATCGCCGCCGCTGCGCTCCGCAAGGGTCGCCACGACGCACCGACGAAGCGCACGCGCGTTCCCGGCCCCACTTCGGCCAGGTAGCGCCCCTGCACCGTCTCCCAGGAGAGGGCAGGCGGAACTTTGGCTGGATAGTCCACCAGATAGCTGGTGCCGTTGGCGACGGTCAGCAGCGCCAATCCGCCCGCCAGCCCGGCAACGCCCAGCCGC
>JBBSAN010001226.1:0-1521 GCA_038252265.1 Chloroflexia bacterium | reverse complement strand
CCTGCGGCAGCAACCAGAACGAGCCGTGCCTGCCGCCGGGCATCTACCCCTACTACCGCCCCGGCAATAACGTCACCCGCAGCCAGATCGCCAAGATTGTTGCCCTGTCTGCCGGCTTTACCGACGTTCCCACCGGCCAGAGTTTCGCCGACATACCGACGACCCACCCTTTCTGGGTCTGGATCGAGCAACTAAGCAGCCGGCATATCATCAGCGGCTATGCCTGCGGGAGCAACCCGAACGAGCCGTGCCTGCCGCCGGGCAACCTGCCCTACTACCGCCCCGGGAACAACGCGACCCGTGCGCAACTGGCGAAGATCGTCGCCACCGCGGCGGGCATCACCGACGATCCGGGCACCCAACTCTTCGCCGATGTGCCGCCGGACTATCCTTTCTACAGCTACATTAACCCGCTGGCCCGGCGCGGCGTGATCAGCGGCTACCCCTGCGGGAGCAACCCGAACGAGCCGTGCCTGCCGCCGGGCAATCTGCCCTACTACCGCCCCGGCACCGCCGTCACCCGCGGCCAGGCGGCCAAGATCGTCGCCAACACCTTCGTGCAGGACGACTGGCTCGAACCATAAGACCACCCCACCCGCGTCCGCGGGGGCACCCTGAGGCCACCCTCCGCGCAGGGGTGGCCTCGCCCTTGGCCGGCGCGGGGATCAGGTGTAAAGTGTAGCGCAAAACGCCGGAAGGCGCCTGAAGTTAAGGCTTGTCATAGAGCTAGTATGCCACCAATTGCAGGTGGTTCAGCCGCCCCAGTTCACGGGCGAACTGGCCCCCGCAGAGGAGCAGGCCGTGCTGAGTCGGTTGGGGCTGGTCGGCAGCGAGCGGCATACTGGGTGGGTTCATGTGGAAGTGTCAGAAGTGTGCGCACATAGTCTGTCTGAGGAGTGGCCTATTGCTTCAGCCAGGCTGAATCCACCGCCAGGCCAGTGGTTAGGCGGCGGTAAACACGTTCTCTAGGGCAGCAAAACTCTGCCGGAATAGCCGACGCTGTTCAGCCAGTGACACCTGCTCCTTAGGCTTATTGCGAGCGCGGAAGTAATTGCGCTGTTCGTCGTACGCAGTGCAAAACCTGGTTGCTGACTCTGGACTCCCAAATCCCCGTATTGGGTAGTAGCGCTGTTTCACCGATATTGTCAACTTAAGTCCGGCAACCCGCGCGCGGGAGAGGGTGCCCGCACTACCCGACTAAAGTTGTGGCGCTTGTTAATATAATTGCAGGTTAAGCCGCTTTTTCTACACCGGTAATCTCCTTCCAACTGGCGAATCGCGCCGTGCGTTGGGCATGGTATTCCCCTGCCGACTGGTTATGCCTACTCAGCCGGAAATGACCGCGTATTGGCTCAAAGGCTGACAAAAGCCGTTGGGCCTGGCCCGCCGACCCAGAACCGACGCAGCTGGCGCTCCTTTTGCCTGGTTGGTTGATGCGAGTTTTCCGCGCGGTTGTTTAACCGTTTATGCGGGCGGTGCTCTACTCCCGGCATGATCTCGCGCTTGGCCGCGCCATAACGG
>JBBSAN010001225.1:0-1522 GCA_038252265.1 Chloroflexia bacterium | reverse complement strand
TCAACGCCGCCTGCAACAGCGCCGCGACGGCGGGGGAGCCGAAAAAGCGCGCCGCCGCCTGCCGGGCGGGACCGGGTCGCGCCGCGAACCAGCGCCGCAACTCCAGCACATAGGCCACGTCGGGCAGAGGTTGGGCCAGGGCGGCGCGTAGTTCCCGCGCTTTGGCGAGCGCTTCCGGGTGGCCCAGGTCGTCCAGCGCCAGCAGGAACAACGCCAGCGCCGTCGTCACCTCCACCAGCGACTCGGCAGGGGCCGCGCCCGGCTCCAGCCCCAGCCCGGCCATAATCCGCTCGGCCTCTTGCAGCACCCCGCCCCCACCTGCCGCCGCCAATCGCTGCTGCGCCAGCTTCACCGTCACCAGCGCCCGCACGCCCTGCCAGATGGCCGCCGCCCGCTTGGCCGGGTCCAGGTCGCTCTGCGCCACCCGCCCCAGCGCCAGCCGCGCCAGCGCCAACTCCACCCCCAGCGGCTCTCCCTCGCCCCCCGCCGCCCGCCACAACTGCTCCACCACCGCCGCCTCCGCGTCCGCATACGACCCCGTCAAAGACGCACCCGGCAGCCCCTCCGCATCCTCCCCAAACTCACTCCCCATCCCCGACCCCCTTCTATATCCAACCCCCAACCCTGATCCCTGATCCCTGATCCCTGATCCCTGATCGCTCATCGCTCATCACTCATCACTCGTCAGCGGCAGCCGGTTGCAGGCGCGGAGACCGAGCAGGGCCACAGCCCGGTGCGGGACGCAACGTCGCCGCCAGAAGGTCGGCCCGAACCTGCAACCGGCTGCCGCCGGGGCGAAGAGTGATGGCGATTGTCAAGAACATTTGTTCTGACAATGCTATCTTATCACAGATATCATCCTGGGTCAATGCGTCTTAAGATGTAGAAAACCATTGTCTTTTGACAATATAATGAAGGAAGGCAAAATGAAGAACGTAGAAGGCATTAAGCGGGGGCGGGCGGCATAGTGAAGCGAACATATCCGCTGCTACTACTATACAGGCATCACAAGGGATGGTATAATAGCAGGGGGACCGTGCTGATCGAACGTTGTAGAAAGCGGGAGCGATGAATACGCTATTGATCGTGCTAATTGTGCATACAGTGTTATGTGTGCTGGCCGTGCTGCCCGCCTTCGGACTCCAAATGGCGGCGGTGATGGGCGGCGCGACGGGCGGGCCGGGGCGGCTGGGCATCTTCGTGGCCGAAGCCGGGTTCCTCTTCCCCGCCGCCCCCGTCCTCTCCGTCTTCGGAGCCTGGATCACCCTCGCCCTCGGCCTGGAGATGGGCGTCTGGCTCTTCATCACCCTCCCCTGGCTCTACCTGGGCATCCTGCTGGGTGCCATCGCCCTGCTCCTGGTGCGCCACTAGGTCGTGGCTCGTGACGAGTGGTCAGTGGTCAGTGGTTAGTGGTCAGTGACGAGGGATCAGGGATCAGGGATCAGAAATTACGCAATACGCACTACGCCACGCACCCCGCCCCCCGCCCCGTGCATCCATGCAGCACGGCATGGTGTATGCT
>JBBSAN010001224.1:0-1530 GCA_038252265.1 Chloroflexia bacterium | reverse complement strand
TAGTAGCATACATTCGGCGGCCCGTTTCTTTGAATTGGAAGTGGTATCCCAATTCTTTCTGGAAACGGGCCGCCGCTTAGTGGGACACGCCGGGTAGTAGCGTCACATGCTGACCAGTTCTCTACTCACTGAGAACCCTCGTGAATAAGCCTCTAGATATCCGTCCACCGCGAGGCGGGAAGCCATCTAATGCCATCGGCGTCAGCGGGCAGAAATTCTTCCTCAGGCCTTGGTTCACCTATGCCAAGCACCACCAGATCGAAGGCCAGTTCCTCGATGGTGCTGGCCTGGATCCTGGCTGATGCGTATCTCAGGTCAGCGGACCCCAGCCGAATCCCCCGCAGAATCGAGTCACTCGCCTTTGCGTAGACCACCTGCATAGTTTGGCTGGACACAGCATCCGCAGCGAATAGCGTGATCTCTTCGGGGCCATCTTTGGTCAGTCGCAGCGCCACGGCGCGAGCCAGGCGCTCAGCCCACGTTGCCTCCCCACCTGGAGGCTCTTCCTCGGCCGGATGATCTGAACTCATGTCTTTAAGTCGCGATTGAGCCAATCATCGCAACGCAGCTTGCGTTCGACCGCGGCCGCCGCAACAGGGGCGGTCGCTACCAGCGCCGTGCCCGCCAGCAGCGCCGCGCCCGCAGCGAGCGCCACCATCCGCGTCACGGCCGCGGACCAGCCCCCGACAGATCCGCCCCGACCACCAGCAACCGACATGCGTCATTCCCCAGGAGAGCCAGAACGATCAGTGCCGAAGCGGCAGGCACAGGCCACTCCCAGACAGGCAGGGAAGGTAACAGTCCGTTATTTACCGCGCACTCTCGGGGTGGGACTGCCGCCTCCGACCGTTCCAGATCAACGAGGCAATGGGGGCCCTCACGACAACCCCCCAGGGCAAACCTGCACGATACGCCACCGCAGCCAATCACCCGTACCAGGCAAGATCAACCCCGTGCGGGGCTGGTGACGCGTTTCTTACCGACACCCCTCCTCGCGAGATTCACCCGTCCGGCGCATCGTTTGCCAGGGGTTTGCTGCGGCCCGCCTCAAGAGCCCTGAGCGCTCCCCCGATCATCTCCCGGTAGGTCCCCACAGGAGGGCCGATCGTCGGAGGAGCACGGATGTCGGGAGGAGCACGGGTGATGCTGTCAGGCCGGCGTTCGGTACGGATGCTGGCCGCCGGCCTCGCCGTCGCAGCGCTGACCGGCGGAGCGCTCGCCGCACCGGCCGCTGCCGCCCCCGCGCCGATCAGGGTCGCCGGCGGCTGCGCCCTGCCCGCCGCCCCCGCCTGGCAGGGCCGGCTGGCTCACGTGACCGCGCACCCCCGGATCATCCTCGGCGCCGCCGACAAGCAAGCGATCGAGCGGGCGGCCGGCACCCCCGCCCTGCAGGAGTTCCACGACCGGTTCTCGCGGCGGGCGATCTCGGCCGCCCGCGAGCCCGTGCCGAGCTTCACCGCCGGGAACCTCAACGCCAAGGCCAGCGGCTCGGTGCTGCGCTTCACCTACATCGGATACGGGCTGGTGGCC
>JBBSAN010001223.1:0-1532 GCA_038252265.1 Chloroflexia bacterium | reverse complement strand
GCGCTGGCGCGCGCCGGGGCAGCCCCGCCCACCAGGCGGCCAGGAGCGCCCCCGCTATCCCGGCCACCAGCAGCGCCCAGCCGATCCAGATGGCGCTGTAGGGTTCCGGCGTGGTCGGGTGGGGACCGGTGTACCAGGGCAGGTGCAGGACCAGCCCGGCCAGCGCGACGAGGGCCAGGCCTCCGCTGAGGGCCAGCGGCAGCCAGCGTGGCCCCCAGGTGGGCCGGGGGTGGCGCAAGAGCCAGTCGGCCCCCAGCGCGCCCAGGACGATCACGGCGACCTGGGTGATCGAATGGAGGCGGAAGAGGAGGCTGCTGCTGAAGCCGGGCAGATCGTCCAGCAGACCGATCCCCGGCACATGCCAGGCCATGCCCGCGCTGATCAGCGCCGCGCCCAACCAGAACGCGGGTTCGCCACGCGGTCGCCGCACGAGGGACAATGGGGCGAAGAGGAGGGCGATCAGGCCGACATATCCCACCAATTCGTTGTAGTTGAACGGTCCCCAGTACAGGTCATGGATCGGGTTGCCGTAGGCGTTGGGCACCAGCCAGGTGAGCAGCGCTTCGGGGGCGAGATAGGCTTGCGCGCTGTGGGCGGCGATGTTGGCCCGGTCCACCGCCTGGAGGCTGATCGGCAGTTGGGCGAGGAAGGGCAGCAGTTGCGCCGCCGCCAGCCCCACGCCAAGCACACTCGCTCCGGCGAACAGCGCACCGTCTCTGGCAAACGCCCGCGCCCAGCCGGTAGTCCCGGTGCGGCGGGCGGCCAGGGCTTGCGCCAGCAACCCGATCCCGGCGTAGCCCCCGGCCAGCACGGCGATGTTCCAGGCCGATTCGATGTGCCCGCCGACCAGGGCCAGGGCCACACCCAGTGCCCAGCCGAGTAGCCAGCGCCCACCCCCCGTATCGAGCCATCCGCGCACCAGCCAGAGCAGCCACGGACCCAGCAGGAAGACTTCGGCAATGGTCCATTGGAGCCAGCAGATCATGTGGGCGCAGAGCATGAAGCTGACCGCCGCCAGGGCGACCGCGCCGCCGTGCAGCCCCAGCCGCCGGGTGAAGAGGGCCATGCCCAGCCCGGCGACGACCAGCTTGAGCCAGGTCAGTGCCGCTAATCCCGCGCCGGGGGCAGCCAGGTAGAGCAGCCAGCTCCAGGGGGAAAAGACCGCCGATTGGAGGTTTGCCAGCAGAGGCGTGCCCAGCAGTTGCCGGTCGTTCCAGAGGGGAAGGCGGCCTGCGGCCCATTCCTCCCGCGCCAGGAGCCGCCAGGGGTTGACGGCATAGGCCACGTCGCTCAACAGGCCGTTACCTACCTGCGCCGGGGGGTGCGGCGCGTCGGGCAGGGCGGCGGTGACGAGATCGTTGGGGGCGAGCATCATCCCGCTCGCCAGCCCCGGCCCCACCAGCGCCAGCGCCAGGAGAGCCAGCAGCCCGGCCAGCGCGCCCAATTCCCGGCGCGGGGCGGGGTGAGCGGGTGCCGCCCGCTGTGCGGCCCTGATCGTCGTTTCTCCTTGCATGTCCGCAATTATAGCACAG
>JBBSAN010001222.1:0-1534 GCA_038252265.1 Chloroflexia bacterium | reverse complement strand
TTGCCGAAGACGGTCCTCAGCATCGCCGGGCACGACCTGCTCAAAGTCGGCCAGCATGATGTGCTGCTGGTGGGCTACAGCGTAGACGGGCACGGCCAGTATCTCAACCTGTTCATCAATAACCCCTGGCTGCCCGCCAGCGATCAACCCGCGCCGCCGGGCCTGTCCTACCCCGGCAACCAGACCATCCCGATCAGCGCGATCAATACGGTCTGGACCGGCAATTTCACCCCGTTCTTCCCCACCCAGGCCGTCTGGGCCGATTGGCGGCACGCCACCCACCGGGGCTAGCGGGGTTATGACCGGATGCCAGGGAACAGCTCGCATAAAAGCCGAATCTGTTGAACATGAGAAGGTGTCATCCTGAACGAAGCGCAGCGCAGTGAAGGATCTTGTTGGAGTACCCTGATCGTACACTTAGATCACAGTAGTTGCTTCACCGATCATGGCTCCCGAACAAGATCCTTCGCTGCGCTCAGGTTGACAGATGGGGTCGCATCCGCTTACGTTCGACACCCGACAGAGCGTCCAACCGGTCGCCACTACGACAACATGGAGCGCAGCCACCTGTCTGCTTGACTGTGGGATTGCGCGATAATCTCCAGATCGAACCTTGACACTGCCCGCCCCGGTGGATATAATAAGAACAATCGCATAACCCAAACGACTGTGAACAGAACGAGTACCTGCCCCAGCGGGAATACCAGAGAGCCTCGGACGGTGGAATGAGGCATCAGCGCGGGCAGCGAATGGATCTGGGAGTTGCGCCCCGAACCGCACCCGCGAAGTAGACGGCGCCGGCCACTCCTCCGTTATCAGGGAGCGGGGTATCGGCGGTCCCCATCGGACCAGGTACTCGCAGAGCGTTTCGCGTGTGGCTCTCCGGAGCCGGGCGCAGGCGGAACAAGGGTGGCACCACGAGCCGGCATTTGGCCCTCGTCCCTTACCAGGGATGGGGGTTTTTTGATTCCCGGCGCACGGGGCCGGGCCGTGTTAATTAAAAAGGAGGAATTGAGAATTATGAATGATAAAGAATGCCTCAGAGTAGGCTCTTCTAGTCTCATCATTCTTAATTCTTAATTCATCCTTTAGAGAAAGAGGCTGCTGCGATGATTCAACAGGCATTAATCCGGCTGCTGGACCGCGAATCGCTGCCGATGGACGAGGCCCAGGGCGTGATGGACGAGATCATGGACGGACGGGCCACCCCGGCGCAGATCGGCGCGTTTCTGATCGCCTTGCGGCTGAAGGGCGAAACCGAAGATGAGATGGCCGGGTTCGCCGCCGCGATGCGGAGCCGCGCCGTGCATGTGCCGGTGCGCGAGGGCGGGGTGCTGGTGGACACCTGCGGCACCGGCGGCGATGGGCGGCACACGTTCAACATCTCAACCACGGCGGCGTTCGTGGCGGCAGGCGCGGGGGCGCGAGTCGCCAAGCACGGCAACCGGGCGATGAGCGGCGAGTGCGGCAGCGCCGACGTGCTGGAGGCGTTGGGGGTCAACATCCAACTGGGGCCGCAAGAGGTGGCCCGCTG
>JBBSAN010001221.1:0-1536 GCA_038252265.1 Chloroflexia bacterium | reverse complement strand
GGTCGAGGCGACCTCGGCCACGAGCAGGGTGTAGTTGCCGTAGGTGTAGGGCTGGGTGCGCCGGGTGAAGTAGGAGTGCATGGTGTGACCCATTTCGTGAGCCAGGGTGTACACGTCGCGCAGCGTCTCCTGGTAGTTGAGCAGGATGAACGGGTTGGTGTCGTAGGCCCCCCAGCTATAGGCACCGGAGCGCTTGTTGGGCGTTTCGTACACGTCCACCCAGCGGCTGCCCAGGCCCTGGCGCGCTGCCGCCGTATATTCCGCGCCCAGCGGGGCAAACGCGCCCAACACCTGCTCCTGCGCGTCGGCGTAGGGCACCGTGTCGGCGGTGTCCAGCACCAGCGGCACATGGATGTCGTACATGTGCAGTTCGTCCAGCCCCAGCACTTGCTTGCGTAGGCGCAGGTAGCGGTGCAACAGCGGCAACTTGTCGTGGACCGCGCTGATCAGGTTGGTGTAGACCGACACCGGGATATTATCGGGGGAGAGCGCGGCTTCCAGCGCCGACGGGTACTTGCGGGCGCGGGCATAGAACAGGTCGCTCTTGACGTTGGCCGAGAAGCTGGCCGCACAGGTGTTGCGGTGCGCCTCGTAGACCCCCAGCAGCTTGGTGAACGCCTCCTCGCGCAGCGGGCGGTGGTGCGAGCGGACGAAACGGGAGTAGCGCCCCTCGGTCAACTCCACTTCGGCGCCCTCTTCGTCGGTCACGGTGCCAAACTTCAGGTCGGCATCGGACAGCATCTCGTAGATGGCACCGGGGGCCTCGGCCAGTTCGCCCGCCTGGGCCAGCAGCGTCTCCTCGGCGGGTGATAGCACATGGGGCTTGCCGCGCAGGAGGTCCTCAAAGCCGTGGGCGTAGAGCCGCAGCTTCGGCTCCTCGGCCTGGAACCGCTCCAGCGTGCCATCGGGCAGGGCCAGCAGTTCCGGGCGCATGTACGACTCGGTGGCCGAGGCCCGCACCATCAGTTGCTGGGCGCGGTCGGCCAGCGCCTGGTAGGTGGCGTTGGTGGTGTCCTCGTCCTTGCGGAGGAAGGCGTAGACCGCCATCCGCCCCAGGCGTTGGCCCACCGCGTCGCCCGCTTCCAGCGCCGCCAGCAGCGTGGCCGCACTCTCCCCCAGGCGGCCCTTGTAGCCTTCCAGCGCGTCCAGTTCGGCGGGCAGCGCGGCGAATGCCGCCTCCCACTCGGTATCGGTCGGGTAAACGCTTGTCAGATCCCAGGTATCCGCGATCGGCACTTCGGTGCGGGCCGGTAAGGTTTTGTTCATGCAAATCCACCTTCTCTAGAATGGTGTTGGGTCAACCGCCCCCCCAGGCTACAGGCGCGTGTACAGGTTGTGTCTCCCTATTATAGGGCATTTACCCGCGTTTGCCTATTTCGGATCGATGGTCGCCCTATTGCGGAGTTGTAGCTAAACAGCGCGGCCCGCCGGGCGGCCCCAACGGGCACCCGCGAACGGCTGTAGCTCCCTCGCCCGCAGGGAGAGGGCGGGGGGTGAGGGCGGATCTGGCCCGTCCGACACGGTTGCCACGGCGAG
>JBBSAN010001220.1:0-1539 GCA_038252265.1 Chloroflexia bacterium | reverse complement strand
TGGTCGCCCGCCCGGTCTGGCGGACCATCGGCGCGCTCTTGCCGCGCCGCCCCGGTGCCGGGCTGGTGGCCGACGGCGCGGCGGCGTTCGGCCTCCTCATCATCCTGCCCCTGGTCGGCACCCAGTGGCAGGCCGCACATACGATAGAGGCCGATCGGGTCTACCTCCAGGCGGGAGCCACGCTGGCCGATCTGCTGCCCGACCCCACCGCGCAAACCCTGGTCTTCGACCCCGGCTATACCTTCGTCGCCGGGCGACCGCCCGCCGTCATCCCCGGCATCGGGCGCATGGTGGACAGTGCCGGGGCGATGGTCTATTACGGCACGGACATCGACCGCGCCCCCCTGAACGACTTGATCGGGCGCGTGCTTCAGTTCAACCACGAGCGCAACGCCCAGGACACGTTCTACAGCCCCGCCGCGCAGGCTGCTGTCCTCGCTGCCCTCCCCGCCAGCGCCGCTGTGGTCATTGATGGCAAACTGGCCGTGCCCGAACTACGCCCGCAAAGCATCGAACTGATCAAGCTGCTGAGCGATGCCCCGCGCACGGTAGACTATGCCAGCGTGTACCCGCTGCGACCCCCGGCGACAGCGGACGGGCCAGCCGGGCACCATCAATTTCTCGGCGCGAACGGCCTGGAGCTATGGACGCTGACGGTGGAGGGGTTGCGCCCCGACGGCAGCGGGGAAGGTCCGCACCTGGCGGCCAATGGGGTTGTCACCCTGACCACTCCGCACCCGGTGATCCAGTTCGGCCTCTACTGGCAGGTGCCGCCGACCTTTGCCGGGCCGGACGTCCGCATGGGCCTGCGCCTGCTCGACGCAGCGGGCACCGTCGCCGCCCAGACCGATACCCGCCCCGACGAAGACCGCGCCCTGACCCACACCTGGCGACCCGGCGGCCTCTACCCCGACCTCCACAATATCCAGGCCCCTCCCGCCCCCGGCCCCTACACCGCCCAGATCGCCGTCTACCCCGACGGCCAGTCCCCCCCCGCTGACGCCTGGACGACACTGCTGGGGATCACGACGCCGTAGGGGTGGGGGGTTAGGGGTGGGGGTTGGTAGATCGATGGGTAATAGCAAATCCGGCCCGAACCGCACGGTTCGGGCCGGATGGTATTCAGAGCGCTGTGAGAACGGGGCGCTTAGAAGCCGCCCGTCCCATGCGGGGTGCCTTCGCCGGTGGGGCCGTCATAGCCCGCCTTCCCGGTGCAGAGATAGGAGCCACCGCAACTCCCGTTGCTGCCGCTGGTCACATCGTACAGGCTGCTGGCGTGGCTGTAGGGATAAGAGCCATAGGTGATGCTGCTTTCGTTCCCGGCCAACGCATAGACGCTGGCGATGATCGGCGCGGAAACGCTGGTGCCGCCGAAGACGAGCCAGCCGTGGAGACCTTGGTCGGGTAGGCGGGCCTCATTGCTGCGACCCGCCCCCCTCAGAACCGTGCGTACCAGTTTCCCGGTACACGGCTCAAGCAACCACTTACGCTTCACAGGAGCAGTGGCTTTCCGGCGGCATCGGTTGGTACGATTTTGCC
>JBBSAN010001219.1:0-1540 GCA_038252265.1 Chloroflexia bacterium | reverse complement strand
CCTCGTACCTCGTACCTCGTACCTCGTCACCAACCCCCAACCCCCAACCCCCAACCCCCAACCCCCACCGTCGGGCACTTGCAGCCGGATACGGGCTGTGCTACACTGCACGGCAACCGGCCCATGCGGGCGGGTCCCCGGCGCAGCCCAAGGGCGGGCACAGCCGCCGGGCGGCTGCGGATCCCAGCTATCTGAGAGGGGGCGACCCATGCCCGAACCACGTCCGTTGACCATCCTCTGCCTGGCAAGCTACGAAAAGGGCGCGGCCTTCATCCGCGAGTGCAAACGCCAGGGCTGCACCGTGCTGCTGCTGACCAAAGAAAGCCTGGCCGAGGCCCCCTGGCCCACCGAGAGCATTGACGAGCGCTTCTTGCTGCCCAGCCTGGGCGAGCGCGAGAATGTGATCCACGCGGTTAGCTACCTGGCCCGCACCCGCGTGATCGACCGCATCGTGCCGCTGGACGACTATGATGTGGAGACCGCGGCGGCGCTGCGCGAGCACCTGCGCTGCCCCGGCATGGGCGACACCACCGCCCGCTACTTCCGCGACAAGCTGGCAATGCGGGTGCAGGCGCGCGACAAGGGCCTGCTGGTGCCCCCGTTCGTGCCCGTCCTGAACTACGACCAGATCCATGCCTACCTGGCCGCGACCCCGCCGCCGTGGGTGCTGAAACCGCGGTCGGAGGCGGCCTCGGTCGGCATTCGCAAAATCTTCACGGCGGACGAGTTATGGCCGATCCTCGACATGCTGGGCGACCGCCAATCCTATTACGTGCTGGAGCAATACATCCCCGGCGAAGTGTTCCATGTGGACGCGATCACCACCGAGCGCGAGATGGTCTATGCCGAGGTCCACCGCTACGGCACCCCGCCGCTGAACGTGGTCCACGACGGCGGGCTGTTCACCAGCCGCACGCTGCCCCGCGACGGGGCCGACGCCCAGGCGCTTCAGGCGCTGCAACGCGAGGTGCTGCGGGCGCTCAACTTCGTGCGCGGGGTGACCCACACCGAGTTCATCAAGGCCCACGCCGACGGGCGCTTCTACTTCCTCGAAACGGCGGCGCGGGTAGGCGGGGCCTATATCGCCGACATGATCGATGCCGCGACCGGGATCAACATGTGGGCCGAGTGGGCCAAGATCGAGATCGGCGGAGGCGATCAGCCCTACCAGATGCCCCCACACCGCGAGGACTACGCCGGGATCATCATCTCGCTGGCCCGCCAGGAACACCCCGACACCTACGCCTACAACGACCCCGAGATCGTCTGGCGGCTGAACCGGCTCCACCACGCCGGGCTGATCGTCACTGCGCCCACCCTGGCCCGGATCGAAGAACTCCTCGCCGCCTACAGCGGGCGCTTCTACGAAGACTTCTTCGCCAGCCAGCCCCAGTTAGACAAACCGTTGAGCTAACACGGGCGCTGTCAACGGATCAGGAAACGGCTTAAACGGATTTGTCTGCAACGAGCGCAAATCCGGTTAAGCCGTTTCCTGATCCGCACGTCCGGCATAAGTGCCCTTTACGTCTGTAGGATATGG
>JBBSAN010001218.1:0-1545 GCA_038252265.1 Chloroflexia bacterium | reverse complement strand
CGTCCTGAAATTCCAGCTCGGCCGCATCACCTCAGATCCTCCCGTCCGCGAGCATCACGCCGCGGCGGCATCACGCCGCGGCGGCCTCGTCAGGTGGATCGTGTCCGTGTGCGGCGAAGTCCTCCAGCTGGTTGCGCCAGTCGGATTGTCGGGGGGTCTGGGCGGGGTCGATCCAGGGCGGGGGGACAAACAGGGGCATCCCACGCTCGCCGATGCGCACCTGCCACCCCGAGTGATGCATCAGCCGATGGTGATGCCCGCACAGCAGGACGAGGTTGTCGATGGCGGTGTCTCCACCGTCGGCCCAATGCCGGATGTGATGGGCATGGCACCAGCCCGGCGGCCGGTCACAACCCGGGAAGGCGCACCCCCGGTCACGCACGATCAGGGCCCGGCGCATTGCGGCGGGCACCACATAGGCCGAACGCCCCACATCCAGGGGCTGACCGGCCCCGCCCAGCACGATCGGAATGATCTGCCCATCGCAGGCCAGCCGGCGGGCCGCCTCGGGGGACAACGTGACCCCCCACTCCGACTCCGGCAGACGCGCACCCGTCCCCTGTCCCCAGCCCGCCCCGGAAGCACTGCCCGCCCCGGACCCGCGCGGGTCTGACCCCCCACCCCCCGCCGCCGGGCCGTGACCGCCGGTCCTGGCAGGCCCACCCAGACGGTCCACCAGAGTGTCCAACGGCACCGTCACGTTGATGTGGGGACGCTGCCCCCCGCTGGTCGGCAAACCCCCACCGTCGAGCACCCCGGCCACCAGAGCAGTCAACGCATCAGCACGCCGCTGCGCCGGGGTCCGCACATCCGCGGTCCCCTCAGTGCCGGGTTGCGGCGCGGAGAACGCCTCCAGAGCCGCCCGCAGGGCGATCCCCGCCTCCGGGTCCAACCGGCCCCGCAAACTCAACATCCCGTCCCACTGGTCGGTACCCAGCTGCAACTCCCGCCCACGCACCGCCCGCTCCTCGGCGCGATCGGCCTTCTCCCCCGCCCCCGGATCGATCACCGCCAGCAGGTGCCGGCCCACCCGCGTCAACGCGGCAGGATCGAGCAGACCGGCCTGCTCCAGCAGAAACGTTTCCGCCCGCTCACGAGCCCCCGCCACCAGATCAGCGGGAAGAGCATCGAGGGCGTGCACGATCACCTGCGCCACATCGGCACTGACCCGACCGGCCTCCAACGCCTCCCGCGTCCGCCCGTAGCGCACATGCAACGCCTCCGCCAACGCCACCTGCCGCGACGCCGAGGAAGGACGCACCCCCAACACCGAACGCAACCAACCCGCCGCGGTCACCCCACCCCGCGTCGACGCGCAGCCCCGCACCTGCACCTCCTGAACCAACCGCAACCGCTGCGCCTCCAACTGCGCCGCCGCCACCGTCAACCCCGACAACCCCTCCAACAACTCCCCATCACCGGCCTGCCACACCGACACAGCCGCCACCCCATCCAGGGCATCGACCACCCCGGCGACCGCCCCCATCAACGGGTCGATCACCACACCAGCAGCAGACATCCCGGACTCGAACATGTGTTCGATTT
>JBBSAN010001217.1:0-1547 GCA_038252265.1 Chloroflexia bacterium | reverse complement strand
GCCTGTCGGAGAGAAACTTGCCAGCCCTAATTCCGGTCATTTTGCCCCAGAAAGTGGGGCGGATCTCCCACTTTCGGGACTAAAACCACCTTTGAGTGGGGCGAATTTTGGCGAAAATCGTTCTCTCCGACAGGCTGCTAGCTGTTAGAATACTACGGCAACGACTCATCGGGTCGGTTTGCGTGGCTTCTTACTGTCCTGCCTTGGGAGGTCGTCCGGCACCTGCGCCCGCCCCCGTTCGCCGCCTAATAGGTCCAGCCCCAGCAGGAGCAGCAGGCTTCCAGCGGCCAGCCCGCTGAGGACCGCACTGCCGTAGAACAAGGGGGGCCGGTGCGCGGAAGACGACGTTGGCCCGCAGCAGCGGGGTCCGGCTGCCCATCCACGGTCGCCGCCCAGCCCGCAGCGTAGCTATCGCTCAAGACCACATAGCCGCTGGTGGGCAAGGGCGCTTGTAGCCGAGGCCCACAAGCGCCCTGGCCCCACGACGGCCAACCCCGTCGCCAGCAGCCCGATATAGCCGGTCTGGTCGTTGAAGCTAGTCCAGGACGGCACCCGGTAATTCTGGTTGATGGGTGTGCCGCTGAAGTTGGGGACCACCAAAATCACCAGGCGTAACGCGGTTTCGCCCAGGCTAAACGGGACAACAGGGGCGGCACGGGCCGTAAGGGCCGTGCTGCGGAACAGAAAGTCGAAAAAAGGGATCACCTGCACCGCCGCCTGGCCCAAGCCCAGGCCCGAGCGCCAGAGGCGCTCCGCCGAGGCGCTACCCCTGGCGGATAGCGCCATCGCCAGCGCCGGGGTGTACGCCGAGATGCCCTATGAGCGCGCCGGGGCGCTGCACGGCTTGGGCCGCGATAGCGAGGCGAAAGCAGAACTGCTACATGCCCTCGACGACCCCGACAACGCCATGGCCCGGCTCGTGCTGGCGCAATTGAGCAGCTAACCATGCACGGCGACCCGATAACCGCAACCAGGAAGCAGTGGTCGTTGTCGGAGATAGCAGCGGCCAGGGTTATAACGCCTATTCTACCGGGTACGGCAATCCCATAACCGAGCATCGCTGGTTGACCATACCCCCATGCGGGCATACGAGACGACACGGAGGTACACAATGCGCGCACATGTTTGGTCGGACCTGGCCGGGTTTGCCTGTACGATGCTCGTCGCCTGCACCGCACCAGTCGCAACCGTGACGCCGAGTACGGTGCCCCCCCTACCACCGGCACCAATCGCCTCAGCAACCGCCCTGCTGACCATCGTAGCGTCGCCGCGGGCGATGGCAATAACCACGACCGCCTCGCCAGCCATCGTAGCGTCGCCGCTGGCGATGGCAGCACCCTTAAGCGCCGCACCCGCCCCGACCGCCGCGTGCCGTGAGACGCAGGGACGGATCCGCGTCGCCCAACTGGGCTTCCAGCATCAGTTGGACAAAAACCAACGCTAAGCAACGAGCGGCTGGCGTAATCCGACGTGCCGTAGATCGGGCTATCGCTCCCTGGCACTCTCCGCCACGAGTTGCGGTGCGCGGCTCTTGGGGCGGCGTAGCG
>JBBSAN010001216.1:0-1549 GCA_038252265.1 Chloroflexia bacterium | reverse complement strand
CGTGCCCCCCGGTTCCCCCGGCTCCCCCGGTGCCCCGGGGTTTCTCGTGCTGCTGAGCGATGGGCATGACACGCAGCGACTGGGCGACCCGGGGCTGGCGGCGCGCCTGGTGCGTGGGGGCTGGCGGGTGATGGCGGTACCGGGGGTACCGGGGGGCGCGGGGGAAGTTGGGCCGGACCTGGCGGTGCAGGCGTGGCCCGAGGCGGATCGCCTCTTTGCCGGCCAGTCCACCGTGATCCACGCCCAGGTGCTCCGCCAGCATGTCACGCTGCCCCAGGTCACGGTGGAACTCTGGCTGGATCAGGAACGCCTGGCGGTGCAGACGCTTGTTTTCGAGGGCGACGCCGGCAGCGTCCACTTCCCCGTCACGCCGCCCGCCCGCCGCTCACCACCGCCGCCCCCGGACGCCCCCGGCCCCGGTGTAGGACTGGTCCCCGGCGAGGCTGTGCTGGCGGATGCTGCTGCGGAGGGACGCACACCCCGCGTCACCGAACCGGTGGGCTACTCGGTGGTGGTGCCGGCGTTGGCAGGTGAAGTGCGGACGGACAACAACCACGCCTGGGCCTTTGTGCAGGTGCAAAAAGAAAAGATGCAGGCCCTCTTGCTCGAAGGCCAGCCCGACTGGGAAACCAAGTTCCTCAGCCGGGCGCTGCGGTCGGATCAGCAGGTATCGCTGACCACCGTGACCGCCCTGTCGCCTGGTCGGGTGGTGGTGACGCGGACGGATGAGCCTGGCACGGAATCGCCCGCGTGGCCCCTGACCCCGGCCCAGTGGCAGTCGCTGGACCTGATCGTGCTGGGCAGGCATGTGGAATCCCTGTTGCCCCATGACACAGCCCGCTCGCTGGTGGAGTTTGTCAGGTCAGGCGGCTCGCTGGTTCTGGCACGCGGGCTGCCGTTTGACCGCGAATCCAACGGCGGGTTTCACGCCGCCGCCGCCATGGAAGACCTGGAGCCGGTGACCTGGGGCCAGGCCCAGCTTCCCGCCCTGCGACGGGCCATGACCAGCCTGCAACGCCAGGCGGTGGCCCCCCAGGTCCCCCCGGCGGGATTCGCCCTCACAACACAGCCCGGCTCATACCTGCTCACCCGCCTGGCGGGGGATCACACCGCGTCGCTGCTCCTCGCCGACACGCTGCGGGGGGGAGAAACGCCCGGCCTCGCATCGCCCATCATGGGTTCGCTGGCAATGCAGTCGTATGGCCGGGGGCGGGTGCTGGCGGTGCTGGAGCCGGGGATGGCGCGACGTGCTTTTGTGCAGATGCAAAACAGCAACGCAGAGGCCCCCGATCGGTATCAGCAGTTCTGGTCGGGGGCGGTGCGGTCGCTGGTGCTGGGCGGCCCGATGCTGCCCGGGGACGATTTTGCCGTGGAAGTGGACCGCAACGCGGTGGAGCCGGGCGACACGGTGACCGTGCGGATTCGGCTGCGAGAGGCAGGCCCCACCGCCCGCGTGCCGTCGCTGACGCATGTCGATCCCACGGGCCGATCCTCCGCAGTGCCCTTGCAGCAGGAGGCGGATCCTCGCCTGTTGACCGGTCGCGTCCGT
>JBBSAN010001215.1:0-1551 GCA_038252265.1 Chloroflexia bacterium | reverse complement strand
GGGGCGCGGGACGTTGGGGCGGGTCGGCTGCCGGGCGCGGGGGCGGCGTCGTGATTTCACGCAGGCTGGTCGGCGGGGGCGTAGCCGGGCTGCGCGGCGGGGGGCTGTCCACGTTGCGCACGGGGCGCTCGGCGGGGGCAGCAGCGGCAGCGATCCCGGCCAGGCTGGCCTCGACCAGGGCCATTTCGAGCGGGAGCGCCCCATAGAGCGCATTCTTCAGGTTGGCGTCGGCGGCGGTGAAGACGCGCAGCCAGGCGCTCAGGTCAGGCAGCGCGGCGCGCTGCGCCTGGGCTTTGAGCGCGGCCAGTTCGTCGGCGGTGGCTTCCAGCAGGCCGGGATCGCCCCCCGCCCGCAGCAGGAGCAGCGCCCGCAGATGCTCTACCACCTGGCGGTTGAACTGGCGCAGGTCGGCCCCGTGTTCCAGCGCGGCATGGAGTGCGGCCAGCCCGCTGGGCAGGTCGCGGGCGATCAGGTGGTCGGCAAAGGCGGTGATCTCCCCGGCCCCCCGTGCCCCCAGCACATCCTGCACCTGAGCCAGCATGATCGTACCCTCGGAGTAGGACATCAACTGGTCGAGCAGGGTCAGCGCGTCGCGCATCGCCCCGGTGGACTGGCGGGCGATCAACTCCAGCGCGCCCGGCTCGGTGGCCCAGCCCTCGTGCTCGCAGATGTAGCGCAGGTGTTCCACCATCGGTCCCAGGCCAATGCGGCGGAAGTCGAAGCGCTGGCAGCGCGACAGCACCGTGGCGGGCATCTTCTGCGGGTCGGTGGTGGCGAGGACGAAGACCACGTAGTCGGGCGGCTCTTCCAGCGTCTTCAGCAGGGCGTTGAAGGCGGCGATGCTGAGCATGTGGACTTCGTCAATAATGTAGACCTTCTTGCGGAGTTCGCTGGGGCGGAAGTTCACCCGTTCGCGCAATTCGCGGATCTCGTCCACGCCGCTGTTCGAGGCGGCGTCGATCTCGATCAGGTCCATCGTGCGCCCCTCGTTGATCGAGCGGCAGGCGGCGCAGGCGTTGCAGGGGTGCGGGCCATCGGCGGGTCCCAGGCAGTTGATCGCCTTTGCCAGCAGCCGGGCGGTGGAGGTCTTGCCGGTGCCGCGCGGCCCGCAGAACAGGTAGGCATGGGCCAACCGCCCATTCTTCAGGGCATTCTGCAAGGTGCGGACGATCGGTTCCTGTCCCACCAGTTCGTCAAAATCGCGCGAGCGGTAGCGCCGGTAGAGCGCCTGGCTGCGGCGTGGCTCCTCCTCGGCCAGGGGGAAGAGGGTGGGAGCGTCGGGCGGGTTCATCGGGTGCGGCCTCCAAATCCAGGGTACACCGCATTATACGGCAAAACGGGGGTCCTGGAAAGCGCCGCTCCGGGGCCGATCCGCAGATTGCCTGGGGCGATCCGGCCCTCTACGTCGTGGGGTGCGGCCAATAGTTTTGCAGACTTGACAGCCCCGCGCTGGTGGCGTAGGATCGCCGCATATCTTACGTTCTGGAGGCTCCTCATGGCGGAATTAAACGATGACCCCTGGCAGACCTTGAGTGCGGACATCTTCAGTGG
>JBBSAN010001214.1:0-1552 GCA_038252265.1 Chloroflexia bacterium | reverse complement strand
GCTGCGAGGTCGTCGCTGATCGCGTCAGGCGGATCGAAATCGGGCTGTAGCCAGGCATCCCCTGCTGCGGTGCCCACGACAGCGGCGGCAATCGCTGCCGTCCACCCACGGGCGAACACCGCCAACCGCCGGAACAGCGCTTGCCCCGGCGGGTCCAGCAGATCGTAGCTCCAGGCGATCGCGGCGCGCAGGGTGCGCTGGCGGGCGGGCCGGTGGCGCGGACCGCCGATCAGGAGCGACAGGGCGCGCTCGTGTTGCTCGAAACGGTGCAGCATGGCCTGGGGCGGGAGGAACTTGATCCGGGCGGCGGCCAGTTCGATTGCCAGCGGTAGCCCATCTAACCGGCGGCAGAGTTGCACCACCGCCGGGGCGTTATCGGCGGTCAACACGAAGTCGGCCTGGGCAGCCAGCGCCCGCTCGGCAAACAAGGCCACGCTGCCATAGCCCCCCACCTGGGCCACCGTTAGCGCCGCCCGGCGATCCGGCAGCAGCGGCGCTACCACCAGTTCATGTTCCCCGTAGAGATGGAGCCGGGTGCGGCTGGTGACCAGGATTTTCAACCCGGCAGCGGCAGCAAGCAGGTCGGCTACCAGGGGGGCGGCAGCGGGAACCTGCTCAAAATTATCCAGCAGGAGCAGGCGTTGTTGCCGGGCCAGGGCGGCTTGCACCGCCGCCAGCAGCGGCCCGTCGGGGGGTTCGCGGATGCCGAGTGCGGCGGCCAGGGTCGGCAGGACTAGCGCCGGATCGCGGATTGGGGCCAGCGCGACCAGGATCACGCCGCCGGGAAAGGCCGGGAGCAGATCGGGGGCGGCCTCCAGGGCCAGGCGGGTCTTGCCGACGCCTGCCGGGCCGGTGAGCGTGAGCAGCCGCACGCCGGGACGACTGAGCAGGGCGTACAGGGTTGCCCGCTCCTGCTCGCGCCCGATGAAGGCGTTAGGCATGGCCGGAAGGTTGGTCCGGGGGGTTGGCAGATCGGGGGGCAGCGGGGCCGGGGGTAGCAGGCTAAAGTCGGGCGGGACCGCCCCCCGGGCGAAGGCGCAGAAGCCCTCCCGCTCCGTCAGGGGAATCCGCAAGCACTCGGCCAACCGCTCGACAATCTGCTTGGAGGGCCGCCGTTCTCCGGCCTCGATCTTGACGATGGTCCAGGTAGAATAGCCGATTTGCTGGGCGAGGTCGTGCTGGGTCAGGTCCAGCGTCCGGCGGCGCTGTTTGAGCCAGTCGCCAAAGCTTGGGCTGGGTTGCATCGGTGCCTCCCTGTCAGGCCCCACGAATCGACTGCGCCCGCCGCTACCGGGTCTACTATCCTACGGTATACCATGTGTCCGGGAATTTGTCCAAGTCTCCTTTATCAGGTAAGTGTTCAGAAATCAGAAATCAGAAATCAGCGGAGTGTGTGAAGCAGTCCTAGCCTCAATACTGTTCAAATAAGCTTTCAGCCGCACATCGTCCGGCGTCTAAAGGGCCTGATCTCACCTTCAACGTTAGTCGCTGCAAACTGATTTAGCCGTCGTGGTGCGGCTGCGCTTGTGGTTCCAGTGACTTTCTTGGGCGG
>JBBSAN010001213.1:0-1563 GCA_038252265.1 Chloroflexia bacterium | reverse complement strand
GCCGGAGAGTTGTCCGTGGCCGAGGCGCGGGACCACGCCGTGCAGCGGGCCACTCGTGCCGCCGGTCCCGACTGGTACGAGTTTGCCATACCTCTGGATAGTGGGGAGCTGACCTGGCGAGAAGGGGGGACCAGCTACGGGCAGGGGAACGTGGCTGCCGCCCGGCGCGCCCTGGACATTCTGGTCGAGCACGGCCAGTTGGGGGTCGGTCGCCCTTGCAATGAACCCCTCTACACGGCGATACCCCAGCCGCGCCGGGTGCCAATCGCGCGCTACATCGCCCGCCATTGTCGGCGGCGGTTCGACCTGGTCATCCTCGATGAGATGCACGAGTTCAACAACAGCGGCTCGGCCCAGGAGCAGGCGGCGCACCTACTGGCCGGGCTGCCCCGCACACCGGTGCTGGGGCTGACGGGATCGCTGATGGGTGGCTATGCCTCGTCGCTGTTTGCCAACTTCCGCGCCTTCAATCCGACCTTCCGTGCCGAGTTCGGGCCACACGACAAGGGCAAGTTCGTCACTCGCTTCGGCTATCTCAAGATCCTCAAGACCCTGCCCGACAAGGCGACTCCGACCACAGTACGAGAGTATGGCAAAGCAAGCCTGCGGGCCGAGCGCGACGAAGATCCGCTGATCCGCGTGCTGGGTGAAGCGCCGGGGGTGCTGCCACTCTTCCTGCCGCAGTACCTCTTGCCGCAGGCCAGCATCATCCACAAGACCGATCTGGAGGCGGCCCTCCCGCCGCTGCGCGAACAGCCGGTGGCCGTGGCGGTTGCTGCTGACGATGGCGACGGGCAGGAGTTGCTGCGCCGCTACACCACCCTCCAACAGGCCCTGCTCGCCCAGATCGCCGCCGACCGGTTCTCGCCATTGCAGGGGCGTTTGCTGGGCGCGCTGACCGAGTTGCCCAGCTTCCTGGATCTGGCAACGGCGGATGTGGGCAACGCCCTGGACACAACGGGCCAGCCGGTCTACGAAGTCCGCTACTCGGCCAACTGTGCGGAGCAAAGCAATAGGCTGGTCGCCAATGTGCCCCTACTGCCCGCCGGATCTCTGCTGCCCAAAGAGCGCTGGCTGCTAGAGCAGGTGCGTGAACAATTAGCGCAGGGTCGGAATGTGCTGGTCTTTCTGCGCCACACCGGCCAGGCGCGGCTGGTAGCCCGCTATCAAAAGCTGCTCCAGACGCGGCTGGGGATGGCGGCAGCCTACCTGGACAGCACCAGGGTAGGGACCGACCGGCGAGAAGACTGGCTGAAGCGCGAGGTGATCGGCCAACGCCGCCGGGTGCTACTCGTCAACCCCGAATCGATCAAAACGGGGTTGAACTGCCTGACGCCCTACTTCACCACCGCGATCTGGATGGAGTTGACGTACAACGCCCTGACCTACCGCCAGGCTAATGGGCGCATTCACCGCCTGGGCAGCGACCCCGACACCACCATCGAAGTCTACGTACCGGTGTACGCGGGGACGGCCCAGGAGACGGCACTGGCGCTGGTCGCCCGCAAGGTCACCGTGTCTACCCAGATGGACGGGCTGGAAGTGGAGAGCCAGCTTGAGGCG
>JBBSAN010001212.1:0-1566 GCA_038252265.1 Chloroflexia bacterium | reverse complement strand
GGGCCGGCCCCTTCGGTGGCACCGGGTCGCTGGGGGGTGGGGTCATGCATGGGCGGTCAGTTTAGCTGATCGTTTTCCGTCTGCCGTCTCACCGGCGGCGCAAACCACCAGACGAGCGCGACCGCGGCACCGAAGACGGTATAGATGAGCGTGAATACCCAGGTGGCCGCCCGGAAATAGAGGAACTGGTAGAGCCAGGCCTGGATGAAGGATTCCCCGTAACCCGCCTGGCCGGCCTGGGTCCGGAGGGCGCTTTCGAGGGTGGTCAGGGGACACTCGATGCCCAGCCAGGTTTGCAGCACGACGACGGCAATGGCAGCCAGGTGGGCATAGCGGAAGGCCGGCTGGCGCACCCAGGCCCAGCCCCGCGCAAGCCCCGCGAGGATCAGGCAAAAGCCGATCACCACGAACCCCACGAACAGCGCGTGGGTCACCAGGACCAGGTCGGCCAGCGGCCCCGGGGGCATGCCGGCTAGCTTCCGGGGCGGCGGCAGAAACCCTGGGGCGGCACGTCCAGGGCGCTGTTGAACTTGCTCGACAGGTTCTGGAAGGCGACGAGGCCCGTGAGCTCGATCACGGCATCGTCGCTGAAGTGCCGGCGGACCTCGGCCATGAGGTCATCAGTGACGCCCTGGCCAGTGATGGTCATGGCCTCCGTGTAATCGAGGGCCGCCCGCTCCACCGGGGTGTACAGGTCGCTTGTCCGCCAGTTCTCCAGCGCCTCGACCTTGGCCATGCTGCCGGTGCGCTGAGCCAGCGTGGCGGAGTTCAGGTCCACGCAGAAGTGGCACCAGTTGAGCTGCGACACCCGCACTGTGACCAGCGAGCGCAGAACAGGATCGAGGGGCGACCGGCGGGAGTCCAGCGCACCGTAGAGGAGCGCCACCGTCATGAACAGCCGGGGCACCCGGCCCCAGAGCTGCCCGGGAACGAGCACCTGCCCGTAACGCCGCTGCTGGCTCCAGAAGAAGGGCCGCAGATACCAGGGGTAGTCGCCGGCGGGCTTGAGCGGGATACGCATCGATCTCTCTCCGTGTCGGTCGGCGCCGCGATGAAGGTGCTGCACGGACGCAACCGTGCGCGGCGTTCAGCTGATAGACAGGTGAAGCTTATGTATAATTTTCAACGCAGGTAAAGCCACGAACGCTATAGTCCCACTCACTCATAAAGCCATCCTCCCGATATTAAGAAGAACAACAGTGGCTCATCAAAAAGATCCCCGGGACGGACTACCCCTCTCAGCCCTGCAGGCAAGCGGCATCGACCGGGACGCCGACTTCGCCGGCTACGACCCCTACATCGTGTCGATCACCGGCGGCAACTCAGCCGGCCCGGATAGCGATACCGAGGCGCACTCCGCCCAGTCGACGGAGAGCCGCAAGGTCCAGCTAATGGCGTGGCTGCGGGAAAACGGCGCCTAGACACGACGCGCCTGGGCCGCGGGCGCTACGCGCCGCAGTTGCTACAGGGTCAAGGTGGCGCGCCCGAGAGGATTCGAACCTCTGACCCCTGCCTTCGGAGCGCTTCCTGGGCCTCTGGATTCGAAATCTTCGCAATCAACGCGTT
>JBBSAN010001211.1:0-1570 GCA_038252265.1 Chloroflexia bacterium | reverse complement strand
GGATCAGAGCGGGGCGCGAAGACGCGCAGGGGCCGGGCGTCCATAGGGGCGCTTGTGGTATAATACCCCCCGTGCCGGTCGCCGCGCCGGGCAGCCCGCAAGGGTCACCGCCTGGGCTAAGCTAGCACGGCGGGCGCGTTGGCAGCGCAGGCGGCAGTGGTTAGCGGCTCAACACCGACGCCATGCGTAGCCCCCGGCGGGCGAAAGGCCGGGCGAAGGAATGATGGCTGCGCCCTCGGGTGAGCAGGCGCGGTTGCCGGGTGAAGTCGGCCACCCGCTGCTCCACGATGGTGGCGGCGGGAGCAGGCGGCGGGGTGGTCGGCAATTGCGCGATGTGTTCGAGTGCCAGGCAGTTGACGACCCTGCGGACTCCGCTGATGTAGCGGATCGCGTTTTCTATATCGTGCTTTTGTCGTTCGCTGGTCGCGACCCCTTGCAGGTAGACGATGCTGCCTTCAACTTCTGCACGGACCATGTTGGGTTCGTCATGCAATAGGGCGAGCAAGATCTGTACGCAGCGGGCGATGTCGTTGTCGTTCATAGCGCCCTCCATTCCAGCCGGCAGGCAAGTCGTTATTGTAGAGCATGGCCGGTTAAAGCGTTATTAGGCAATATCTATGCCAGACCCTCCGGTTCCTGAAAATACCCCGGCCCCGAAACGCCCGGCGGGCCGCAAGCGTGGGCGGCGCGGGACCGCCGGATCGGTCCCCCCGGCCCGGCCCCAGGCGTCCCCGCCCGCTGCACCCGCCGCTAAAAGCTCGCCTGCACGCACGATTACCGAAGCGCCGGGCGAAGCGGAAAACCCGGTTTCCCCGGCAACGGTGCCCCCGCCTGCGGCTGAGATCGCGGCCCCTGCTGATGTTGTTGAGACTGGTGAGGCTGCCGGGGCTGCCGAGATTAGCCAGGCCGCCATCGTAGACGTTGCCCCAGAGGACGACGACAGCCCGCCCGCCCCCGCCGCCAGCGCAGCCGCCACACCGGAGCCAGTCACGCCGGAACCGCAACTGCCTCCGGTCCCGGAGCGAGGGCTGGCAACGATCCTGGGTGGCGCGCCGGTGGCCGGGCGTCCGACCTGGCTCGATGTGCCGCCGGAGCGGATCGGGTCGCTGCTGGCGGTGTTCGCCGACGAGGGTGCCCGGCTGCTGGCGATGACGGTGTTGCCCGCGCCCGAATCGGCGGATGCGCCGCTGACCCTGGTCGATCTGCGCTATCACTTCGTGGTCGAGGCGACGCCGATCACCGTGAGCACCCGCACGCCCCGGCGTAGTGCCCCCTCGGCGGCGGGGCCGTTCCCGGCGATGACCTGGCGCGAACGCGAACTGGCCGGGGAGTACGGGCTGCGGTTTGTTGAACCTGTGATGGACGTAGCGGAGACGCCGGACGAAGGGTCAGGGATCAGGGATCAGGGATCAGCGACGGATGATAAAGCCCCTGATCTGCTGAGCGCCGGAAAGCCTGACCCCTGACCCCTGGCCCCTGGCCCCCGACTCCTGACCCCAGACCCCAGGCCCCCCACCCCGGACCAAACTTATGCCTGAAAAGATTCTAGGCCCCTATCAACCCTGGCTGC
>JBBSAN010001210.1:0-1574 GCA_038252265.1 Chloroflexia bacterium | reverse complement strand
TGAGCAGTAGCGCCAGCGCCGGTGAATCAGCGGACTGCGCCGCAAGGGCATGTGGGGCGAGGAGGAAAACGAGCGTGGCCAACAGGGTTGTGCGAATCATACGAGCATGTTCGACGACTGACTGAATGGTGTGCCTAACGCGTATTAGCCTGCAGGCGATCACTGCAGCCAGCGCGTTATGCAGCGCCTTTCTGCAGTCTATTACGTGGCGGCCCAGCGAGCGGAATGCTCGCCAACCGCTTGCCAAACCAGCACTTGCGCCCATGAATGCGGCGTCAGTGCTTCCGGAATAGACGGCGCATATTGCGGCATAACGTTCAATCGCGCCGAGGGGGCCGCAAGAGGGGGGTGGCGGCGGGCAGGTCGAGTGGGCTGCGTACGCCGAGGCCTCCGCGGTTGAGCACGTGGGTGCACAGCATGGTGGTCGACACGTCCCGGTGCCCCAGCAATTCCTGGACGGTGCGGATGTCGTAGCCGGCTTCCAGCAAGTGCGTGGCGAAGGAGTGACGGACGGTGTGGCAGCCCACCCGCTGGAGCGCGGTGGGATGCAGGTGATGCATCCGCAACTGCGCGGCGTCGCAGTTCCAGGAGTCTCGGGAGGCGGGGAGCACCCAGTACCATCGAAAGGCCCGCGGCGGACGCGAGAGGAACGAATGGGGGCATTCGCCCCGTCGGCCGCTGCGCGTACGGCGTGTTCACCGCCGCCGGCAATTGCTCCACAATTTTGTTCACCGACTGATTCGTGTCAATCCACCGCACCACCGCCGCCACGTCGTTGACCGGATCCACGTAGATGATGTTATGGCCCGCCCCCACATGCACAAACGCCTGCGCTGGCGCTGCTGGGACGTCCTGCCGGTCGGTGTTCAGATCCTTGACGGTGCGCGTCTGGCGCGACACCCAGATGCCGATGCCGATGATGACGAGGAGGGAGACCCCGATGACGCCGCAATCGAGCCCGGTGAGATTGGCGTTAATTTACCGGTCCATGGGAGATCCTGTCCGGCTTACCACCTGCACATGCTAAAAAACGGTCCTGCCGCCCGGTCGGGGCGGCAGGACATACACGCAATATCGGCGGATCGGGTTCCGGCCTAGGCGGCTTCGGCACGGGACTGGCGCAGGGCGACTTGGCTGAGCAGCAGACCGAAGACGGTTTTCGAAATTACGTCGGCCATCGTGTAGATGAACTGCCGCACCACGACCCAATCGGCGCTCTGGTTGATGCCGGGGATACCGGGGATCAGGTAGGCAAACCCGTAGATGAACCATGTCACGATCAGCAGCCGCCAAGCAATCTTCATCAGGCCGGCTGCCTCGGATGTCAGGCTCTTGCTGCCTTCAGTGACCGCCTCGTTGGCCACGTAGAGCAGGTAGAAAAACGCGATCCAGCTGATCCCGCCCCAGATCCAGAACGGCGCACCCGAGCCTTCGACAAAGCCCGCAACCTGCGGTTCGTAGTATTGCCCGATATAGCCCAGGATGATCATCGCGGCCCCCGCGACCACCAGCTTGACCCAGCGTGTGGTAAAGGCCCGCCCGGTAAACTGCAGCACCACCAGAAACTGGGTCAG
>JBBSAN010001209.1:0-1579 GCA_038252265.1 Chloroflexia bacterium | reverse complement strand
GTTACTGCGGGGGGGATTAGCGGAGGATCTTGAGGGCGCGTGCCTGAGTGAGGGCAGCGGTGCGGCTCGGCACATCGAGCTTGGTATAGATATGTTCCAGATGCTTCTTCACCGTCCCGGCGGTCACCACCAGCCGTTCGGCAATCTCGCGGTTGGACAGCCCTGCCGCCACGAAGCGCAGCACCTCGAGTTCGCGGGCGCTCAAGGCCGGGCGAGCCATCTGCGCACCGGGGATGGGCACCACCCAATCGGGCGGATCCGCGCTTGCCAGCAATCCCCCGGCCAATCGTTGCCCCAGCTGGTGGCTGCGTACCACCAGGTGGGGCAGGGTGCTCTGCTCGGCGACGCGCGACACCCGCCGGAATAAGATCTGCGCGTCGGTAAATTGTTTGTGTTGGACCGTAAAAAACAACTGGTCGATGAGCAAATTCATAACCGTTGTGGGATCGCTGAAGACCTGGGCCAGTCCCAGCGCCGTTTCGGTGTAGGCCTGGGCACGGGCATATTGGCTCTGTGCCCGTGCTAATTCGGCCTGCACCAGCATGGTGAACAACTGGCGATAGGCCGAAGGGGAGGAGTTGGCGGGCGGGTGGGCGAGCAGCCGCAGGCAGTCGCGGAGGTCTGCCGTGGCCTGGTCCAGATCCTCGGTCAGGCGGGCATAGAAGGCGCGAATGAAGATCACCACGGCCAGGGTCTCGCTATCGACACCGGTGGCGGCACCCTGGTACGTCTCGGCAAACGCCTGGGCGGATGTATAATTGTTCAGGATATCGGCAATATGGACGACACTGGCGAACGGATCCCAGAGGCCGCGCTGCCCCCCGGCTGCCGCACCGAGGGCCAGTCCGGCGTGCCAGACCTGCTGCCCCTGTTGATACTGGCCCTGCGCAAACAACAGGCCCCCCAGGCGATTTAAGAACAGGGCGCGGTGCGGCTGGTCCTGCGTGCGGTGGCTGGCAGCGATGCCCCGCTGGAGGATGTGTTCCGCGCTGGCGGGATGGGGCCAGCGCCCCGCCGGGTAGGCCAGAGCCGTCACCAGGCGCACGACAGCGGCATCCGCCCCGCGTTGCCAGGCGTGCTCCACGGCCACACAAAGGACTTCCCATTCGTGCTCCAGTTGCAGCACGTCGCCCCGATAGCGACCGACGTAGGCCAGCGCATAGGCCAGCAGATCACGGGAGTCACTGGGCGGGATCTCCGGCACCAGCAGCGCCAAACGTTCCAACGCAAGGGTGATTTGCGTGGGTTCGGCGGCGGCCTGCCCTGCGGGCAGGTAGTGGACGGGAGCTGAGGTCAGCATATCGCTATTATACAGCGGAGGCCAGGACCTTTCCAACGCACAGAGCTTCAATGGTAAGACGACGAGCAAGGACACGACGAGCCGAGCCGGTCTACAGGGGTCATGGCCTGCGGCAAGCCAGCGTCATGCTGCGTTAGCTTGAACTGCCGGGCAACGACGTGTTGCGGGTGAAGGAGCAGGGCCAAGCAGGAGCGGGGTGCCAAACAGTGACGCCGCCAAGGATCACATAATCTTTGTTATGTGATCCTTGAGCACAGTACGTCAAGACCCCTTCCCTTG
>JBBSAN010001208.1:0-1580 GCA_038252265.1 Chloroflexia bacterium | reverse complement strand
TTTCTCCGCCCGTTGAAGGCGGCGGAAACGATATGCTATAATGAGCGGATTCGGGGTGGGTCTCGCCCCGCAGCAGGAATCCGTGGTATGACCAACCCGCCCCCCCCCGCGATACGCCCCCGTACCCACCTGTTAGCCCTGGCGGGGTACCTGCTGCTGGGTCTGGTCGCCACCTATCCGCTGGTGCTGCACTTCACCACCGAGGGGCTGGGTGAGCATTATTTCGACCGGGCGCAGAGTATCTGGAACCTGTGGTGGATCCGCACGGCGCTGGTCGAACTCCACACCAACCCGTTCCACACCGGCCTGCTGTTTTATCCCCAGGGAGCCGACCTCTACTTCCACGACCTGAGCCTGCCGATCAAGCTGATCATCCTGCTGCCCTCGTATGCGCTGGGGCTGGTTGGGGCCTACAACCTGGGGATGCTGCTGGGGCTGGTGCTAACCGGCTACGCGGGCTTCCGGCTGGTCGGCTATCTCACCGGGCACGCCGGGGCAGCGTTTGTCGGCGGGGTGATCATCGGCTTCAATCCCCTCCTGCTGGAATGGCTGCGCGGGCACATCAACCTGCTCAGCGCGATGTGGTGCGTGCTCTGCATCGAGTTCTACCTGCGGGCGTGGCAGGCGGGGCGGCGGCGCGATATGCTGCTGATGGGCGCGTGCTTCGCCCTGTCGGTGCTGACCGTCGGCTATTACGAGATCTACCTGCTCTTGTTCTTCATCTTGCACGGCCTGTGGCTGCTGGGGACCACGCCGGGCACGGTAGCGGCGCGACTGACCGCCATTCTACGGCGGGCGGGGGCGATCCTGGGCTGGGGGGGCGGGCTGGCGGCGCTGGTGCTGGCTCCCTATGCCTGGGGAGCGTGGCGCAGCCTGTCCAACGGGCAGACGATTGCCCAGTCGCCGCTCGACGCCGACCGCACGATTGTCGATTCGGCGGACCTGCTCAGCTTCCTCGTGCCCGACCGCGACCACTGGCTGCTCGGCATCCATGCCCCCTGGTGGGCGGCAATCAATCCGGCGATCCACGAGTACACAACGCTGGGGCTGGCGACGGTGATCCTGGCGGCGTGGGGTGCGTGGCGGGCACGGAAAGCGCCGATGACCGGGCTATGGGTGGCGCTGGCCGGGCTGGGGGCGCTGCTGGCGCTCGGCCCGATCCTGCAAGTCAATGGGCAACGCCTCTTCGGCGGCCAGACCATCGCCATGCCGCTGGGCTGGATCCAGGCCATCCCCCCCTTCGGCCTGATGCGCGCCCCCGAACGCTTCGTCTTCCTGACCTATATCGCTCTCGCCATCCTGGCCGGACAGGCGGTTAAGGATTTTAGATTTTGGATTTTGGATTTTGGACGGCGTTCGACAGACACGAGTGTACCCGCCCCCAACCCCCAACCCCCAACCCCCAACCCCTTTCCAAAATCCAAAATCCAAAATCTAAAATTGGCCGCCTTGCTCGTCCTCTTGCTGATCGAAATGCCCCTGCATGTGCGCTATATGGAGCCGATGCCGATCCCCGATAGCCTGGCGGCGCTGGTGCTGGCTCCCTATGCCTGGGGAGCGTGGCGCAGCCTGTCCAACGG
>JBBSAN010001207.1:0-1583 GCA_038252265.1 Chloroflexia bacterium | reverse complement strand
CATGCGCCACTCTGTCTTTGTTATTTGTTATTAGTTCATGCCAGAATTCACGTTCTACTCACCGTTGTTAGCTCAGGATCCGGCAAGTAACCAACCGTCTCTACCCGACGAAAAGAAGTCAGCCGCACGACTGGCGCGTGATCATCGCCGCTCATCGACCCAGTGTGACTTCTACTTCTGCGGGTGCAGAAACCCTGACTTGCCTGATGGCTGGGACTGTCAACGCCACCAACGCCTTTATGAATAATCCCGTGCCTGGGGACACCGTTGCGTCTTCCGGCGACCCGTTATCTCAGCAAGCTCCGCTCTACCCTCCGCTGGCAGAAGGGGAGTTGCGTCGTCATGTGCTGGAAACGCTGAGTCCGTGCCTGGACGAAGACGAACTGCTGGCCCGTCTGGAGCAAGTGGTGGGGGCCTGGGTGCCCCACGATGCGGGCATGATCGCCAGTTACCAGGACGGCCTCACGCCCCACTTGCACATTAAGCGCCGTTACGGCCTGAATGGCGCGAAGCTGGCCGATCCGTTGCCCCTCCCCGATTTGCTCGACCCCTGGGACGTGAAGACCCCGCTGCGGATTGACGATGTGCGGGAAGGTTCGGCGCGTGTCGCTGAGATCTTTACCCGCCAGCATATGCGCTCCTTGCTGGTTGTGCCCCTCGGCTACGACAGCGGCTTGCAGGTGGTCGTAGTGCTGGCGGCACGGCAACCCGGTGCCTTTGCCGAGGTGCCGGAAGACGCGATTACCCGCTTCCGGCAGATGGTGGAAGCGCCGTTGCGCAACGCGGCCCAGTTCGGCCAGATCCAGCGGACCAGCGACAAAACCATCCACCTAGCCGAAACCCTTTATAGCGAGATCAATTCGGCCACCGGCGATGAACTGCTGCAGAATCTGTTGCGCCTGGCCCAGGACCTGACCGGGGCCGACGCGGGGAGCCTGATGGTCGTGCTGCCGGACAGTGCGGGTCTCTATGTACGGGCCGCGCAAGGCATTCCCCCCCGTATCCCCGTTGAGGCCCAACTCCCCTGGGGCGACCACGCGCTCGATGCCCTGGGGGCGATGAGCGCGCCGTTGCGCCTCGATGATCTACAGGCGAACCCGGTCGAGCCGTTTGGGGCGTTTGCGCGGGCGCAGCATTTCGGCGGCTATCTGGGGGTATCGCTGCGCCGGGGCGGGCAATTGGTCGGCCTGCTCAATCTCTACCGGCGCGGGGCCAGCGCCCCGCGTGCGGACGATGCGCGGCAGGTGGCCTTGCTGGCGCAGGCGCTCGGTCAGGCGCTGGAGCAGGACCGGCTACGCAACACCGAGCGCTTTCATGCGGCGCTCCAGATCCAGTTCCACGAGCACAAGACCGAGTTGTTCGAACTGCTGGCCCACCAGCTACGCACGCCGCTGACCTCGATCAAAGGCTTCGCCCAGCTATTACTGCGCCGCACCCCGGGCAACGATAACGGCAATACGGTTAAGTACCTGGAAACCGTGCTGCATGAAGCCAACCGGCTAACCACCCTGGCGACCAACGTCCTTGAGATTTCGCAACTGGAACAAGATCTGATTGATACCGCCCCCCACCCGCTGGACCTG
>JBBSAN010001206.1:0-1584 GCA_038252265.1 Chloroflexia bacterium | reverse complement strand
TTCAAGCTCTCCACCGTCATCGCCGCCACATCACCCGCCACGAAGCCACCCAACAGGTGGCCCAGGCCGGGCACGGTCAGTTCGTAATCCAGCAGCAGGGCGGCGCGGGTCCACGCATCCGGGGGGGCGGCACTCCCGTCGCCCACTGGGAGCGGGACCGGGGGGGTCGGCGGCGGGGCCGGGGTCAATCGCCAGGTGGAGCGGCTACGGACGGCCCCGATGCTGTCGCTAACCAGCAGGTGGGGCGGTTCGACCTGCACGATATGCACCTGCGCGGTGATCGGCAGGCCGTGAAAATGCCCGTGCAATTCCAGCGTCGCCCCCACCCCCTCGGTCTGGGCCGTCAGGGGCCGCACCCGCTGGAACTGCGGCTGCATTCGCGGAATATTGCGGTAGTCGGCCAAAAAGGCAAACACCGTCTCAATCGGCGCATGGACGATGATGAAGCGGGCGAGTTGCGGCATGGGCAGTAGGAAGTAGGCAGTAGGCAGTTGGCAGTTGGCAGTTGGCAGTTGGTTAGTCAAGATGCAGAGAGCGGGAGAGACCCTTAACGAGGCGTCCTACCTCGCTGGCCTGGTTTAGCAAGTGTTCCGCCATCTCCCCAGGCAGATAATCGAGACGTTGCGCAATGAAGATTTGTGTTTCCAGTTCGCGCAGTGAGCCGTGAGCAATTCGCAAAAAGTAGTGGAACTCTTTCGGGGCGTCGCGTCCCTGGCCTTCGGCGATGTTGGACGGAACCGACACCACGGCCCGCCGGATCTGGCTGGTCAAACCGTACAACTCTTCTTTCGGCCAGGAGCGGGTCGCTGTATAGACACCTTCCACCAGATCCATAGCGCGCTGCCAGGCCAACAAGTCCTGATAATTCCGTGAAGCCACGGCTACCTCCTTGTTCAACGATCAAGCCGCTCTCACTGCCTACTGCCTACTGCCTACTGCCTACTCCGTATCGACGTAATAAATCAGGCCCACTGTGCCGGGGCCGGTGTGGGTGGTAATGACCGGGCCGACCGTGCTCATGTGGAATTCGCGGAAGTTGGGCAGCCGCTCCTGGATCTGCTTGCCCAGCGCCACGCACTCTTCGGGGGCGGCCACATGGCCCAGTGCGGCCCGATAGGGGCGGTTGCCCACCTCGGCGGCCATAATGTCCACCAGCCGGTCCAGCGCCTTGCGCTTGGTCCGTACCCGCTCGATCGGCTCGATCTTGCCCTCCCGGAAGGCCAGGATCGGCTTCACCTGGAGCATATTGCCCAGGATGGCCGAGGCTCCCCCGATGCGCCCCCCCTTCGCCAGGTAGTCGAGCGTGTCCACCACCAGCATCACCCGCATCTTGGGGATCAGCGACTCGATCAGCGCCACGCACTCCTCGTGGGTGGCCCCGGCGGCGGCAGCGCGTGCTCCAGCCAGCGCCATCATGCCACAGCCCATGAAGGCCGAGCGGCTGTCGATCACCGTGACCTTGATCCCGTCTTCTTCGACCATACGCGCCGCCTGGGTCGCCGCGCCCACCGTCCCGCTCAAGGTGGTCGAGAGGAGCGGCGCGATGATGCTGTCGAACTCCCGCGCCATCTCCTTGTAGACTTC
>JBBSAN010001205.1:0-1591 GCA_038252265.1 Chloroflexia bacterium | reverse complement strand
TGCCGTCGTCCAGGGGGTGGGCCAGTGCCGCCGGGGGCTGGATCCACTCCAGCCCGTACTGCGCCAGCGGCAGGGTGCGGAAGAAGGGCGAGGCGATCCCCAGCGGGTGGATGGCCGAGCAGATGTCGTGGGCGAAGCCCGGCAGCGTCAGTGCTTTGGTCCGTGAGCCGCCACCGACGGTGTCTGCCGCTTCCAGCACCCGCACGCTCAACCCGGCGCGGGCCAGCGTGATCGCGGCGGCCAGGCCGTTCGGCCCGGCCCCGATTACCACCGCGTCATAAGCGGTCTTTTGGGTCATGTGGTTTCCTCTCTTCGGTGTCACGCCTCTTGCCTCAGCAGGGAGCGTGCCGACCGTTGGCATGTAGCGTTTTGTCCGGCAGGGGGTGCCTGTGAAAGTCCCGGAGCTACTGACCTATATCTTTAGCGGGAGCGCCTACAGCTTCGCCGCCCCGCTGGCGGGCTGGCTAGACGCTGCGCCGCCGTTCAAAAGCTTTGTGGAGACCCACCGCGACAAGATCCGCAAAAAGGTGCGGGGGGTCCGTGATGTGGAGACCGGGCGCGACCTGCTGGCCGAACTGGCGGCGGCTTACTGGCTGCTTCAGGAGCGCCGCTTCACGCTCGACTACGAGTATTACAACGCGGGAGGTGGCCGGGGGCCGGACTTCTCGGTCACGTTCCGCACGCATGTCCATTTCAATGTGGAGGTGACCCGGCTGCGCGGGTCCAGTGCCGAGGCTCCCGCCGACGGCGGAGGCAGGCAAACCAAGATCGTCAACACCCTCTGTGCCAAGTTGGGCCAGATGCCGCCCAGCGTGATCAACGTCCTGCTGCTGGTCGGGAGCGACACGGCGGACGCGGCGGCGGATGTGGCGGCGGCGATCCAGCTGCTGGGCGACCGGGCCACGCACAAAGATGATCCGTTCTTCACCCGGCGCGGCTTCACCGGCACCCGTGATTTCCAGCGGCAGTATAGCCGCCTCAGCGCCATCCTCTTTCGCCCCTTCGCCGCCTCCGGCCCACCCGCCCCGGCGACCCTCTGGGCCAACCCGCAGGCCCGGCACCCGCTCCCTGCCGACCTCCTCGCCCTGTTGCAGAAGTAACGGATTCTGCCCCCCCGTTTGTCACAGCAGGGCTATGCATTCTCCAACAAGGCCCTCCTCCGAGAATGCATCAGCGCTGTTGTGAGCGAATCGCCACTTGACTCCGGGTGCGGCGCATTGTATAGTCTATGCACTTTCCACCGCTGGTCTGGATCCGCATGATCTGTGTGAACAGCCTTGCCTTACCGCGTACAGTGGAGTATATTGCATCGTGCGAATCTACATTGATAGTGCGGATATTGGGGCGATCAAAATGGCCCTGGCGAGCGGCTTTGTCTACGGGGTGACGACCAATCCGACCTTGCTGCACCGCGCCGGGGTGCGGATCGCCGGGGTGCCCGCGCTGGCCCAGGAGGCGCTGGGGCTGGGAGCGCGGGAGATCCATCTCCAGACCTATGCGACGGACACGCGAGGCATGATCGGGGATGGGGAGGCGCTGGCCCGGCTGGATCCGGCGCGGGTGGTGGTGAAGATCCCGGCTACGGCGGCGG
>JBBSAN010001204.1:0-1593 GCA_038252265.1 Chloroflexia bacterium | reverse complement strand
GTCCATCGGGGCGACACACGGCTCGCCGATCCCGCCGCAGGGATAGCCGCTGATGATGCCGCGCGCGGCGATGCGCTGGAGGTAGAGATAGAAGGTGCTGCCGACGGCCACGTCTTCGAAGGTCTGGCCGGTGGGCGTTTCGGTGTAGCCGGCGGCCCCGGCGACGATCTTGGCGATCTGCCCCCGCGTGACGTTGTTATTGGGGCGGAAGTAGGGGCGGTTGGCCGGGCTGACGCACGGTTCGAACGGCCCGCCGCAGGGATAGCCGCCGATGATCCCGCGCACCGAGAGCCGCTCGATCCAGAGCCAGAAGGTGCTCGATGGCGGGACATCCTCGAAGGCCTGCTGAGCCGAGGGCACCGGCTCGCCGAAGTTGGCCGCGCTGGCGACGATCTTGGAGACCTGGCCGCGGGTGACATCATTGTTGGGGCGGAAGTAGGGGCCAGGGCACGGTTCGCCGGGGCCACCACAGGGATAGCCCCCGACGATCCCCCGGCAAGCCAGGCAGCGGATATAGTCATAGAAGGTGCTGCCGGACGGCACATCGGTAAACTGCACCGGGCAGGGGGTGGGGCTGGGACCGGGGCAGGGGCTGGCATAGTGCGCGGTCAGGGTCTGGTCCACCCCGTTGTTGGAGAAGTAGCCCACGGCCCACAGGTCACCGGTCGCCCCGGCAGCCAGGCCGTAGAAGTAGTTGGTGCTGGTCCCGCTGTTGGGGGTGGTGACCCGGCTCCAGCTCGCGCCGTCCCAGTGCAGGGCCAGCGACTCCTGGCTTGCCAGGCCCACGGCCCACACGTCGTTGGCGGCGCGGGCGACCATACCGTTGAGCCGGTTATCCGCCGCGCCAAAGCTGGGGCTGGGGACGACGTTCCAGGTGGTGCCGTCCCAATGGAGCGTGAGGGTCTGGGTGGTCTGGTTGGCGAGGGTCGAGTTGCCGGCGGCCCAGACATCGTTGGCGGCCACGGCGCTCGCTGCCTGGAGGACGTTGTTGCTGGTGCCGACGTTGGGGCTGGGGACGACCGCCCAGACGGTACCGTTCCAGTGCAGGGTCAGCGTTTGCAGTTCGGCCCCGCTATCGTCCGCGCCGACCGCCCAGATGTCGTCCGTGGCGTCCACGGCGAGGCTGTAGAGATAGTTGGAGGAGCCGACGCTGGGGCTGGGGACGACGGCCCAGGCGGTGCCGTTCCAGTGCAGGGTCAGGGTAGGACCGCCCACACCCTGGGGCGAATAGTTGCCCACCGCCCAGATATCGTTGGCACTGATCACGGCGAGGGCATTGAGGAAGTTGTAGCCGTTGGCGTTGGGGCTGGCGACGATGCTCCATTGGACGCCGTTCCAGTGCTCGATCAGCGTCTGATAGATGATGGCCCCGTTGAGATAGGTGCCGACCGCCCAGACATCATAGGGGCCGACGACGGCGACGCTGCTGAGGATGTTCAGGCGGGAGCCGTTATTGGGGCTGGGCACGATGGTCCAGGCGGTGCCGTTCCAGTGCTCGATCAGGGTGCGGTCGGCGTTCAGCGGGGCGTCGTAGTAGGAGCCGACCGCCCAGACATCGTTCGACCCGGCGACGGCGACCGAGCGCAGCACACT
>JBBSAN010001203.1:0-1603 GCA_038252265.1 Chloroflexia bacterium | reverse complement strand
GGTGTTGGCCGCCCTGCGGCGGCACCCCGAGGTGCTCCGGCTGATCGGCGAGCGCCGCGTGGTGTGGGAGGTGCCCGGCACGCCCGTGCTCATTCAGGGCGATAGCTCCCGCTTGAGCGTGGCCCTGATCGCCCTGCTGCGCCGGGTCGTGGCCGAGGCTCCGGAGGACCACCCGCTCCGCCTGACCCTCAACGCGCTCCCCGATCGTACCGATCGGGGTAATTACCCGGTGACGCTGACGGTCCAGGCCGGAGAGGACAGCGCGGCAATACCCCGGCTGGCCGACTTGCTGGGGCAACTGGACTTGCGGGCGATCAGCGGAGCCACCTCGACGCAATGGAGCGATCTGGCGCTCTACACCGCGCTGCAATTGTTGCGCGCCCAGGGCGCGGAGCTGCTCCTCCAGCCGGCCAATGGGGTCCTGACCTATGTTGTGCGCTTCGCTTCGCCTGTGGTACACTGATTGCCAGGACTCGCCTTTATTATATTCGCCTTTATTATATGAATTCGATGGCGTATTCCAGGGGATCGCTCTTCCAACTAGCGTACAACGGCGTCAAACCGTGGCACGATTCGTGGTAATTTGTTATAATCCGAACATAGTAGGCACGAGGCCCAGCCTGGCGTGCAGGAGAGAGAGGAACAGGATGAGTAAAATCCTGGTGGTGGACGACGAGCCGACGATTGTCGAGCTGATTGAGGAAAGCCTCCATATCGAAGGCTACGAAACCAGCCGCGCCTACTCCGGAGAGGAGGCGCTGGAAGCCCTGGCGAAAGATCTGCCCGATCTGGTGCTATTAGACCTGATGCTCCCCGGCATGGATGGGTACGAGGTCTGCCGCCAGATGCAAAAAGATGTGCGCCTCAGCCAGATCCCGGTGATTATGTTGACCGCCAAGAGCGCCGTGGCCGACAAGGTCACCGGCTATCAAAAAGGGGCCGACGACTATATCACCAAACCGTTCGACACCGAGGAACTGCTGGTGCGGGTACGCGCTCAGTTGCATCACCTCTATCATGAGCGGGTCAGCGAACTGACCTCCATCCCTGGCAGCGAGGTGGTCGAGGCGGCGATCACCCGGCGGACCTCCATGCCGCACGAGCCGTGGTCGATCCTGTATGTGGATATCGAGCGCTTCACCGTCTACAACGAGGTCTACAGCTACCTCGAAGGGGACGAGATGATCAAGATGGCAAGCAAGGTCCTGCGCGATGTCGTCGCCAGCGTGGGCAACACCACCGATTTCGTCGGGCACATGGGTGGCGACAACTTTGTGGTCATCACCACCCCAGAGCGCACCGAACGCATCCAGAGCCTGGCCCAGGCCCGCTTCAATTCCGCCGTGCCCGATTTCTACTCGCCCACCGACCGCAACCAGGGCTATGTGGTGAGCATCAACCACGAAGGCAGCCTGTGCCAGACCCCGCTTGCCAGCCTCTCGTTCGACGTGGTGGACAATGATCCCGGTGCTGAGGTCGAATCCGCCGCCGATCAGGCCGAACCGGTGCATTAGGTCGCGTGCCCGTTCCATCGCTGGCCGCCGGGATCTTTCCGGCGGCCCTTTTTGTGCGTGGGGTGGGGCCAACACATGTGTCATGGTGG
>JBBSAN010001202.1:0-1605 GCA_038252265.1 Chloroflexia bacterium | reverse complement strand
TGGCGCTGACCTCTAGAGCCCACGCCCAATGGACCGTGAGCAACCTCAACCCGGCGGGGGCAACTAGCTCCTTTATCACCGCGGCCGCTGGTACGCAGCAGGTGGGGACTGCCACGATCGGCGGCATTCAGGTGGCGGGCTCCTGGAACGGCACGCCCACGTCGTGGGTGAGTCTGCACCCGGCGGGAGCAAACCTATCTGTAGCCTTCGCCACTTCAGGCACGCAACAAGCGGGGACTGCCGTGATCAGCAACAGGCTGCAGGCAGGGATCTGGAGCGGCACGCCCGCGTCGTTCGTTAATCTGAATCCGGCGGGGGCATTCGTGTCCGATGCTTTAGCCACGACGGGCATGCAGCAAGCAGGAAGGGTCAGGATCGGTCCCGGCGGTATTACTGGTGCGGCAATCTGGAGCGGCACAGCTGCGTCGTACATCGATCTAAACCCGGCGGGGTCGACAGACTCCCGCGCCCAAGCCACCACAGGCACCCAGCAGGCGGGGCAGGCCCTCATCGGTGGCATGTATGAGGCAGGGATCTGGAGCGGCAGCGCCGCATCATGGGTCAGTTTGAGCCCTGTAGGGTCAACGGATTCAATCGCTCGGGCCACGACGGGGGTGCAGCAGGCAGGCTCCGCCATCATCGGCGGCGTGCGGCAGGCGGGAATCTGGAGCGGCTCGGCCGCGTCGTGGGTCAACTTGAACCCGTTTGGGTCGACGGACTCAGTCGCCTACGCCACGACGGGTGCGCTGCAAGCCGGGTCGGCCACAATTGGGGGTGTGGATCGTGCAGGCATCTGGAGCGGCACGGCCGGCACGTGGGAGGCTTTGCCTTTGCCCCTCGCTGGGTCTTGGAGTTCCACGATCGCCAGCAGCAGCTGGAGCGACGCGACCACGCTCTACGTCGCCGGCTTCGGCGTCAACAGCGCTACCGGCAACTCAAACGCCCTGCTCTGGACGCGCCCCATCCCCACCCCCAGCGCGGCGGCGATACTGGCGCTCGGCGGGCTGATGGCGGCTCGGCGGCGGCGTAAGGCACGCTGATCGCTGCGAACCTCCGCCCGCAGCACGCCCACTACTTCCATTCATCAACTGGCATTCGCTCGCTCATTTATTGACCCGGTCACCTCTGGCAATCAACTTTTCAGGAGACATTCCATGATCCGTTCCTTCGCCCGCATCTCGCGTTCGTTCCCCTCCATGCGTGCCAATCCCACCTCGCGCCTCCGCCCGGCGATTCTCATCGCGGCTGTCGCGGCCATGTCGCTGGCCTCCGCGGCCCGTGCGCAGCCGACGATCACCAACCTCGGGGTGCTGCCGGGTGATACCTCATCATTTTATCCTGTAATTAACGCCAATGGCACAGCGGTCGGCGGAACCAGCCAAGGCGGCAGTTTCCCCACCAGCACTGTCTCGGCTTTCCGCTGGACTGCGGGCGGCGGTCTCCAGAACCTGGGCTCGCTTTTTGGGGGCTTCACGCAAAGCCAAGCGATCAACGGCGATGGCTCGGTTGTGACTGGATATAGCGCGATGCCCGGCTCGGCGCGCGCTTTTCGCTGGACCGCCGCCGAGGGTATGCAAAATCTTGGCGGCCTACCCGGCGGGGGAT
>JBBSAN010001201.1:0-1615 GCA_038252265.1 Chloroflexia bacterium | reverse complement strand
TGCACGTCGAGAGCGTCGCGCACCCCCTGCGCCCCGGCGGGCGCGGACGCCATGGCGGTATACAGCCAGGAACCGCGGAACGGGGTGTGGGGATAAACCGCAAGCTGGGTCATGCAGCCCGCCGCGTTCACGAACACGGTCTTCTCCCCCAGGATATCGTAGATCTGGTGGATCGCCAGCAAGCCGCCACAGCCAGCACACATCGGCGTGCCCGTCCCCAGCAGGCGGCTGGAGGGCAGGTCCTTCATGTGCTTGTATACAGTTATGAGTTCTTCACTCATCTCTTGCCCTCCATGCGCTCGGCGTGGGCCACCGTTTGCAGTTTGCGCATCTGGCGCAGTTCGTCCCCGGTGTAAAGCAGCCGGGGCGGCGGCGTGCTGCATTCCTTGCAGGCTTTGCGGGTCACTGCGGCCATTTCGTAGAACTCCTCCGCCGCGATGTCGCGCCCGCCCAGCCCGCCGATGAAGCTGGCGAGCACGGGCGGCATGCCGGCCCGCCCGTAGAGCGCCGCGGCAAGCTCGCCATGGAGCACGCCGCCCATGCCCATGGAAAGATTCTGGTCGATCACCGCCACCCCTTTCTTGCCCTCCAGCGCGCGGCGCAGGGCTTCCGCCGGGAACGGGCGCAGCAGGCGCGGGCGCACCAGGCCGACCGCTTGCCCCGCCTCCCGCAGCCGGTCCACGGCGTCCTTGGCCTTGGTGGAAAAGGAGCCGATCATGAAGAAAACGATTTCCGCGTCCTCGCTGCGGTAGGCCTCCACGGCGTCGTAGCGGCGGCCGAACTGCTGCGCGAACTCGGCGGCGACCTCGTCGTAGACTGCCAGCGCCCGTTGCGCCGCCAGGTGCTGCTGGTAGCGGAAATAGGAATAGTAGGCCCCGCCCAGCACCGTCACGCCCTGGCTCACCGGCTCGCCGGCGTGGAAGCGGGTGGTTTCTGGATCGTAGGGCGGCAGGAACCGCCCCGCCGCTGCCTGATCGGGAATCTCCACCGGTTCGCGGGTAAAGGAAAGATAAAATCCGTCCAGGTTGACGAGGGCCGGCAGCCGCACCCTGTGGTCTTCCGCCAGCCGGTAGGCGATGAGGGTGCTGTCCAGCACTTCCTGGCAGGTGGCGCAGTGGAGCTGGAGAAAGCCGCTGTCCCGGGCGGCCAGCACATCGTTGTGGTCCGGCTCCAGGGTCACCGGGGTCTGGACACCGCGGGACACGTTCACCAGCACGAAAGGCGCGCGGTAGCCCGGCACGGCATAGATCATCTCCATGCCGTAGAGCAGCCCCTGGCTGGAGGTGGCGCTGAACACCCTCACCCCGGTGCTGGCCGCCGCGCCCGCCGCCGTGATCATGGAATGCTCCGATTCCAAGGTGACCAGGCGACAGTCAATCTCCCCGGCATCGATCCAGCCGGCGAGAGTTTCGATGATTTCGGTCTGGGGCGTAATGGGAAAGGCCGGCACATACTCCGCCCCGGCCAGGCGTGCGCCCCAGGCCGCGGCGGCGTTTCCGGTGATCAGGGTGCGCGTCATGCCTGGGCCTCACTGGATTCGGGAACAGAGGTAATGGCGTGGGCGGGGCATTGGGCCACGCAGATCAGGCCGCCCTTGCAATGGTCGTAGTCGATC
>JBBSAN010001200.1:0-1616 GCA_038252265.1 Chloroflexia bacterium | reverse complement strand
GGAGGTTGTTCAGTTCACCACAGAGAACACAGAGAACACAGAGCGATTGACGTGCCCTCTGTGGTGTAACATTGCGCCGGGAGGGTATAATGGAGGCAAGCGGGGTGGACCCCCGGATGTGTACGGGGACAGACGAACAGGAGGCTGCGATGAGCGTGCTAGGGTTGCACCATATCACCATTGTGTGTGCCGACGCCCAGCGGACGGTGGACTTTTATACCGGGGTGCTGGGGCTGCGGCTGATCAAGCAGACGGTCAACTTCGATGATCCCGGCAGCTACCATCTCTATTTTGGCAACGCAGAGGGGCGGCCCGGCACGGTGGTCACCTTCTTCGAGTGGCCGGGTGCGGAGCGCGGGCACTGGGGCATCGGCGGCACGCATCACTTCGCCATGCAAGTGGCCGATATGGACGGGCTGTTGCAGTGGAAGCGGCGGCTGACCGACCGGGGGCTGAGCGTAGACGGGCCGCTCGACCGGCACTATTTCACCTCGATCTACTTCAACGACCCCGACGGCACGATCCTCGAAATCGCCACCGTGGGGCCGGGCTGGACGATTGACGAGGAGCCGGACGCGATCGGCATGGCCTACCGCGCCCCGCCGCCCGATATGCTGGTCCGCAACCGCGACGAGGCGCGCATCGCCGCCACTACCTGGCCGGAGCCGGTGCCGGAAATCCTGCCCGGCATGGCCCTGCGCGAGGGGATGCACCACATCACCGCCATTAGCTCCGATATCGAGCGCACCCAGGCTTTTCTGGGCGATCTGCTGGGGATGCGCCGGGTCAAACAGACCTCAAACTTTGACGACCCCGGCTCGGCGCACTGGTACTGGGGGGTGGGCGACGGGCACCCCGGCACGCTGATCACCTACTTTGGCCGCGACCCCCGCCGCGAACGGCGGATGGCAATGGGCGCAGGGCAGACCCACCACTGGGCGCTAGCCGTGGCCGACGAGGCGACCCAACTGGAATGGCGCGAGAAGCTGGTCCGCGCCGGGCTGCGCGTCTCGCCGGTGATGGACCGGGTCTACTTCAAAAGCATCTACACCAGCGACCCCGACGGGCATATCGTGGAACTGGCGACGCTGGGGCCGGGCTTCGCCACCGACGAGTCGCCCGACGACCTGGGCACCCGGCTGCAACTGCCGCCCTGGCTGGAGAAGGACCGGGCCGCGATCACAGCGGGCCTGCGCCCTCTCACCGTCGCCCCCTGGCAGCCGGGTGCGGAGGTCACCACATGACCGCACCCGGCAACACGGGACCCGGCCCGCACGGGGGGCGGCAGGTCCGCACGGCGGGGGTGCCCCTCGCCTCGGCCCGCGCCGCGATGATCATGGTGCATGGCCGGGGCGCGACGGCGGAGGATATTCTGAGCCTGGCCGATGAGTTGGACGTGCCCCATTTCGCCTTCCTCGCGCCCCAGGCGGCAGGCAACCAGTGGTATCCCAACAGCTTCCTCGCCCCGATCGCCAGCAACGAGCCGGGGATCTCGTCGGGGATGGCCGTGCTGGCCGCCCTTCTGGACCAGATCGGCGCGGCGGGCATTCCCCCCGAACGGACGATGCTGCTTGGTTTCTCGCAGGGCGCGTGCCTGGCGCTGGAGTTCGCCGCGC
>JBBSAN010001199.1:0-1625 GCA_038252265.1 Chloroflexia bacterium | reverse complement strand
TCGGCAGGGCGGGCGCTGATAGAGTTACCATTACCCCCCATGCTCACCCGGTGCGCTCCGGGGTACCAGTCAGCCATGCGGGCCCTCCTTGGGGCTATGCCTCGCGCGGCCGCCAAGGGGGCGGCGTGCGGGGGACGGCGCCAGGGTGATTGACACCCCAGTCCGTGAGTATGACGATGTGGGACTGATCTTCGACGGCGTTGTTGCGGAGCCGGGAGTTCTCAACACGAAGGTCGCCGTTCAGGTCCTCGAGGGTTCTTATTCGCTCGTTCTGCCGTTCGACCTTCGCCTCAAGGCTTTCGATCTTCGTGTCCAGCCTGCCGGCCTGTGCCAGCAGGTCGTCTCGGAGGGAGTCGCCCGCGGCTTGCATCTGCGCGCCACGACTCCCCCGGAGGGTGATCAGGAAGGTCGATATGCCGGCGATCATTGCGATCAGCGCCGCTGCGACAATCGGATCCATCGGAGCCGCGCCTTTCCTACGAACGCCCGGAGCGGCGGGTCGACACGAGTGAATGACCAGGTGGAGCCGGCGGCAACCAGGAAGATGCCGGCCGTGACCCACGCCCTGGGGTCACCCAGAACGAAAGCTGCAACGTAGGCGGCAGCCCACATGGTAAACACGGCCGTCTGGCCGGCGAAGACCAGGTGCCCCTCCTTGCGCTTAAGGACCGCGTAGACGCCCCTGACGCCCAACCATGCCCACAAGACCCCGTAGACCCACGCCGGGTTCCAGCTGTCGGTGGCGTTAGGCAGCCACGCCGTGAGCACATCGAGCCCGAGGGGCACAATGTGGGGGATGTTCGAGAACGGCGAGTACGCCGCCCCGAATAGGAGGCACAGGAGCGACATCCACAGGAGGCCGACGTAGCGCGGGGTTATCGGCAGCTTGCAATGGCGGCGCGGGGTGGGCACCCATAGGGGCAGCTGCCTCATCATGAGGCCGCCTGGGGGGTCTCACGCAGGGCTTCCACTTCAGCCTGAAGCGCCTCGTTCTGAACTGCGGAGATGGCCAGGTTGGCTTCCAGCACGCCGATCTTCTGTGCTAGGTTGCTGATTACTGCCTGGATCTGCTGCTCATTCATTGGCGCTCCTTTGTCGGCCACCAGGGCCGGGATTAAGGCGCCGTGAGCGCCTCTTCTAGTTGGGTGATGCGATCAGCCATGTCCCGCATGATCGGAATCATGAAGGCCGAGAATCGCTCGTACTGCAGGCCTCGGAGATCGCCGTCCTCGTCACGGGTCAGCAGCGAATCGAAGGCGCCCCCGTTAATGCCCGAGGCCTCCTCCACATCCTCGGCAACGAATCCGGCATACCGACGAGTCTCGTCGGGGTTGATGTCAAACTCCATCTTGTCGGTCCAGGTCTTCGGCTGCAGCCCGAGGAGGCCGTAGTGCAGTCCGATGTCCGTCCGATTCAGCTTGAACTGCCTGAGCGAGGTCATGTTCGTCAGGGTATTCGAACTGCCAATGCCGCAGTTCGCCGCAGCGGTACTGTTTGGATAGGACGCCAGGCGCACGTACTGGTTCGTCTGGATGTAGGCCGCGTTGACACTGATCGAGGCGAAGTTGAAGACCGCCCCGGCGTTGCCCGAGATGCTCACACCCTTAGGGGAGAATATCTCGATC
>JBBSAN010001198.1:0-1628 GCA_038252265.1 Chloroflexia bacterium | reverse complement strand
TCACCTCGCTGGGGCACATGACGTTCGCCAACTGCACGGTGCGCGATGCCCTCAACCAGCTCAAGGGCCAGGCCTCGACGACCCAGCGCCCGCAATACTATATGCGCGTGGTGGATGATGACGGCAGCCACAGCAACTGGTACTACATCCTGGAATGGTTCGACGAGAGCGCGATCACGCCCCTCACCATCCAGCTTAGTGAAGCGCCCGAAGACGCCACCCACAAGCATTACATCGCCTGGACCCGTACCCGCGACGGCAGCAAGCTGATCACCCACCAGGTGGTGACCGGCAGCCTTGGCGCGCAGGGCAGCTACACCGACACGGTGAGCGAGGCGCAGTACGGGCGGCGGGTGGCCGGGAAGCCCATCGTCGATACGTCGCTGACGACGAACGCCGCGTGCGACCAGCGGGCCATGGCGATTGTGCTGGCCTATGGCAAGGTGCGCGAGACGATCAGCACGGGCACCTACGAGCGGCTCGACCCGCGCCTGCTGGCCGTGCCCTACGCGGTCCTCATCTCCAATAGCCTGGAGGGCGGGCTCAACACGCCCACGGCCTTCGCCATTGCCCATGCCACCCTGAGCTTCCCGGACGGCTGTGCCCTCTATGAGTTCGAGCTGGGCGCGTCGTTTGGTGAGTTCGGCGACAGCGGCCTGCCCGGCTTCCAGGGTGGCAGCACCACCGTGCGCGACACCACGCCGCCGGCGATCCCGGTGGGCCTGGCGACGCTGGAGAATGTCTACGAGGGCATTACGCATAGCAGCCGCTGGCACATCAGCTGGACCCCGAACACCGACGGCGACCTCGACCACTACAGCGCCGACGTGTGGTACTACGACGGCTTCCTCTACCGGCATTCTTATTACACCATCGACCGGGGCACTACCGACCTGGACCTCCCGGGCCGCACGCCGGGCACCACGTACTACGCGGCGGTGCGCGCGGTCGACACCTCGGGCAACGCCTCGATCTATTGCACCCCGATCGCGGTCGTGGCCGCCCCGGTCGATGCGCCCAGCCCCCCCACGCTGGCCTGGGCCTATGACACCTACGACCGCGCGGGCACCGCATCGATTATTGGCACGATCACCCCGCCGGGCACCCTGCCCGACGAGTACCACCTCTACTCCTACCGCAACGGGGGCACCTGGCAGCGCGAGGTGCTGGACCCCAGCGCCGTCCGCTTTAAGCTCAAGGCCGACGTGGGCGTGCAATACCTCGCCTACATTAAATCCTCCACCCGCTATGGCGATGAGGGCGGCCCCAGCAACACCCTGGTCCACACCGTGCCGGACCGGACCCACGATCAGCCCGATGGCCCCGGCGGGTTTGACACCCAGGCCGCCGACGCGATCACCCCCACCAACCCCGGCCTGATCAACTGGCCGACCGTCGATCCCACCGGGGCCGTGCCCGCCCAGAGCCTGACGGTGCTCTACCAGGGCGCGGCCACGCTGGATTTGCCGGTGGTCCATCTGGGCCATAGTGCGATCTGCTCAGCGGCATTCCCTGCCCGTGCGGGTACCTACGCGCTGCGGCTGGCCGTGCGCGGCACGTCCGTGGATGTGCTGCTGGCGCTGGCCCTCATTGCCTATGATGCCAGCGGCGCGCAGACGGCGGTCGGT
>JBBSAN010001197.1:0-1628 GCA_038252265.1 Chloroflexia bacterium | reverse complement strand
GGTCGATGTGACGACGGTGCCGCTCGAGGAGCGCGCCGCTAAACGAGAGCAGATCGTGGAACTACGCGAATGGCTAACCCGGCTGGAGCTACAATTGCTGCCCCCAGAGAGCGACGAGGCGATCTGAGAACTACAAAACCCGCACAGTTTTGTAGTTTGGCATCATAGGTGTTTTGCCAAGAAGGAATGACGGCCTGGGGGAGAGTACCCCAGGCCGTTGCCGTATCGATGAGATTCTTACAGTTTGCTTTTACCTCCTGCTAATTCCTAGTAATTGAGTATAATTAGATCAGAGGCAGTTACTAGTAATTAAGAGAGGATGATCTATGGAAACCCCCGCCGTCACCGAGACCTTCACCGCCGACCAGGCCGTCAAGCGCACACGGGGCGACATCGGCGAAACCGGGCGTATCCTCAAACTCGATCCGCGCTACCCGGATTGCGCGCTGATCGAGTGGACCAAAGTGCCGGGCAAGCGCCCCCACAAGAAACCTGTCTACATCAGCTATATGGATCTCTCTCTGGTCACTGCCGCCTAACCTGAAACCTACTTTATACAAGGAGCTTGAGTGATGAGCACTGTGATCTGTGATCTGGACCAGGTGGCCGTAGACAACGAAGCGCGAGCGGCTGCCGCCCGGCGAGCCGATGGCACGCTGGATTGGAACCGTTTCTTCCAGGGCGACCTGATCTTGCAACTCGACCAGGTGATCCCCGCCGCCCTGGCCCGCCTCCAGGCGCTGGCGCAGGACCACGACATCTGGTACCTGACCAGCCGCCAGGACACCTGCCAGGAGGCCACGGTTGAGTTTCTGACCCGCGAAGGCTACCCCTTCCCTACCCACGTTCTCTGTCGCCCGACCTTCACCAAGACTGTCCCGTTCAAAGCCGCTGCCGTGGTCCGCCTCCATGCCGAGCGCGGCCCGGTTGTTCTTTTTGTCGATGACAGCGAGGCCAACCGCGCTGCTGTCGCCGCACTCGGTATTGCCGGGCTGACCCTTGCCGATCAGCTTTAGTTTTATAGATGGGTTAGGAGGCATACAATGGCAGGTACCTACACGATGCGGGGCGCGACCTACGAGTTTACCGCTCCGACGAGCGCTGAAGACATCAGCCGACTGATCTGGCTGGCGAACAAAGGGGGCGACTGGGGGAGCCAGGCGGTTGCGGTCCTCAAAGCGGCCCGCGACGCCGAGAAGATCATCATCCTTCCTAACGGCCAACGCTGGCACGTCGTGGGTCGGACCCCCGCCGGAGCCACCGTGACGACCTGGGTCGCCGAGCGCCTGCCGGAGCTGGTCAGTGAGCCGGTCGGCGATGCCTCGGTCGTGGCCCACCTCGCGGCGGGCCACGATCTCCTGCTCGCGGAAATCGCTTATCTGGTGGACATCCTGGACACCCAGTGGCACGACCTATTGGGCCTGGGCCAGGTGCGGGCCAACGTCTGGGAGCGGGAAACAACCAAGCGGCTCTACATCGAGCAGCGGGCCAACTCCACCGCGCGGCGTGGCGAGAACATCGGCTACATTGATCTGGTGACGGGCGCGCCCATCGCCGATGACGAAACGGCCCTGGCCCGGGCGGTGGCAGCACTGCTGGCCGGGGCGCAGCAAGACCCCGACACGGCC
>JBBSAN010001196.1:0-1630 GCA_038252265.1 Chloroflexia bacterium | reverse complement strand
TGGCCCGGCATACGTCGCTGGGGATTGGCGGGCCTGCCGATCTGTTCCTGGTCGCGCCGAGTGTCGAGGTACTGACGGCGGCGGTGCGGACGGCGGCGGCGGTAGGCGTGCCCTGGCTGGTCATCGGCAACGGGTCGAACTTGCTGGTGCTGGACGGGGGCGTGCGCGGGCTGGTGATCAAGAACCGGGCCGACGCCCTCCGTATGACCTCGTTCGACGCTGCGGGGCGCGAACTGGCACCGGAGCAGGCGGACGCTGCGGTCCTGAGCCTGTGGCAGGTAGACGCCGGGGTGTTGTTCCCCACCCTGGCGCGGGCGACAGTGGACGCGGGCTGGACCGGCATGGAGTGGGGCCAGAGCGTGCCGGGCACCCTGGGCGGCGGGGTGGTCAGCAACGCCGGGGCGCATGGCAGCGACCTCCGCGCCAGCCTGACCCGGATCTGGGTCCTCACCGCCGAGGGCACGGTGGAAGAATGGCCCGCCGAGCGGTTAGAACTCGGCTACCGGACCAGCGTCTTCAAGGCGCACGGCGCGCTGGCCCGGCGCGGCCTCCAGGCGGGGCCAACCATCTTGCGGGCCGAAGTACAACTCCGGCGCGGCGACCCGGCGACGGGCCGGGCGGCGATGGCCGGGTTCCTGGCCGAGCGGCGGCGCACCCAGCCGCAGGGCCGCAGCGCGGGCAGCACCTTCAAGAACCCGCTGCCGCACTACGCCGGGCAATTGTTGGAGGCGGCGGGGATGAAAGGGGCACGCGCCGGGCGGGCGCAATTTTCGCCCAAGCACGCGAATTTCATGATGAACCTGGGCGGGGCCAGAGCAAGCGAGGTGATGTCTTTGATCGACCAGGCCCGGACGCGGGTCCGCGAGATGAGTGGAGTTGCGTTAGAGACCGAACTGGAAATTGTGGGCGAGGAGACCTGAACGTGTGGATGGTCAGGTGCTCCCCCCCGGCGGATACGGGCGATCCCGCGTCCTCTCTGTACACCGTGGGGTGTGGTTGTCCCCCACCATTGAGGACTTGGGGAGTTGAGGAATATACGGGCTTGGACGGATGGCGAGGCACGGGGCAGGGTCCCCGGTCTGGCATCCGCATGAGGGTAGACGACGATGCAACAGGTAGATGAGCATATACTCAAAGCCTTCTTCGTGAGTAGCACGCCGCAGGATGTGATCCGCATCATGAACAGCGAAGTCCATTTCGACTTTGTGGCCGCCAAGGGGCTGTGCCAGGTGATGCTGGCGGGCGATCTGGGCGAATTGACCCCCCGGCAGCAGGATAAGCTGGAGAAGGTGCTGGCCTCGTTGCGCCGCATCGAGAGCTTCTTCCACGCCGCCCTGGAAGTCGAAACCGAGCGCCGCACGTGGTACAAATCGTTCCCCGCCCCCGAGCCGGAGCTGGCTCAGCGGGACGTGGCGTAAATTATGAAGGAAGAGGTATAAATTAAAAAGCACGAGGCTCGTGCCGTGCTGCTGCCTTTTATACTTCATACTTGTAACTACTCAGCCTATCCTCGCGTATTCAGCCACAAGATGTAGATGGATCATTCGTCCGAACACTAGATATTGTGGTTATGGCACGAGAAAGACCCAAAAATCGGCGTAGAAGCGGAGCTAAAGTGTCATTCGTCGTG
>JBBSAN010001195.1:0-1640 GCA_038252265.1 Chloroflexia bacterium | reverse complement strand
GGAATGGCACGCAACAAAGGGCCAGAGCTGCCAGCCAGGCCGCATGTTGGGGAGGGTATGCGGATTGCGGATCTCCTCGTCGCTGAGGGCTTCCACCCGGGCGAGCAGTTGCGCGAAGACCCGTTGCGCTTCGACGCGGATCTCGGCCAACGGTTGGTCCTGATAGTCACTATAGAGGATCGCATTGCGCTTGTCCACCGTTAAGTTCCATAGCCAACTGCGGACGGGGCGTCGCCGGGCGTCGGGCTGCAACGCTTCGGTGATCTGCTGCTCATACCACATGACGTGGGCGATGATATGTTTAACCGACCACCAACTCTCTAGAATCGGGGTGGTCATCCGCGCCTCACCTACCTCCGCGAGCAACGCATCCCAGCGGCGTCGTTCGGCGTGCAACACCTCGAGCGGGCCTGCTTTCGTCATTTCGTCGGACATCCTGGTTTCCTCCTCTTCCTTTGTACTTATGATCGGGACCATCGCGCGTCTTATGCGGGGGGATCCGGCGCGGCGGGTGTCCCTGCCGACTCCTGGTCGCTGGGGCTGGCGGCGGCCCCCTGCGCGGCTTCCTGCGCCGCGAACTGGGTGCTGAGCGCGGCTTGTTCGTTGGCAATTGTGGTCAGCCGCTCGTTGGGCACTGGTGCCGCCACCGGTGGATTTGGCGCGGCTGCCGGGGCGGGCGGGCCACGCCGGGGGCCAAGCACCTGCCGCAGGGCGCTATAGGCGCTGGGGCGCGGATCGCTCCGCAGCAGGCTCGTCCCGCCCGCCGCGTCGCTGTAGAGGGCCAGGAAGACCACGTAGAACACCCCGGCCAGCGGCACCGCCAGCAGCGCCCCGCCCAGCCCGCCCAACTCGACCCCGGCCAGCAGCGCCAGCAGCACCCCCAGCGGGTGCAAGCCCACTGCCTGGCCGCTCACCCGGGGCACGATGACATTGGACTCGATCTGTTGCAGCACAATAAAGTAGACAATAACCCAGACGACCAGCGGTAGCGGCTGGAAGAGCGCCAAGATGACCGCCGGGATCATCCCCAGGACCGGCCCGACCATGGGGATGAACTCGAAGAGGAAGGCCAGCAGGCCGATCACCAGCGGGTATTGGACGCCCAATACCGCCGACCCGACCCCGGCAGCGATGCCGACGGTGAGGGCCACGATGATCTGCCCACGGATGTAGCCGCCCAGCACCCGGTTCAGGGTGGCCTCGATGAAGAACCAGCGTTCGCGCAACGCTGTCGGCAGCAGGCGCAACGCCCAGGTGTGCATACTGTTGCCATCCAGCAGGAGGTAGAAGGTGATCGCCAGCACAAGAAAGAGGTCGGTGACCAGGCCGACCACGCCGGTCAGGGCGGCAAGTGTGCCGCCGAGCAGCGAGCTGCCCGCGCTGGTCAGATTACCGGCAACCTGGTCGCGTATGGCAGCAACGCTCACCGGCAGGCCCAGTTGCTGCAAGAAGTGGTCAATCTGGCTTTGGGCGTCGCTCTCGCTGCTAAGCAGGGTCGGCAGGGTCGTGGACAGGCCCCGCACCTGCGCGGTCAGCGGGCCGACCAGCAACAACGCCCCGGCGGTCAACGTCCCCAGGATCGTCAGGTAGAGGAGCAGGATGGCGAGGAGCCGGGGCACTCCCCGCCCCTCCAGCCGATC
>JBBSAN010001194.1:0-1648 GCA_038252265.1 Chloroflexia bacterium | reverse complement strand
GGTGCCTGCCCCAGAGGTGGTTTCGACCCAGATCTGCCCGCCGTGGGCCTCGACGATGCCACGGGCGATGGTCAGGCCCAGGCCGGTGCCGCCCGCCTGGATCGGGGCGTCGGGCACCCGGTAGAACTTGTCGAAGATATAGGGCAGGCTGGGGGCGGGGATGCCGGGACCGTGGTCGCGCACGGTGACGCAGACCAGCGGATGGCGCGGCTCGGCCAGGACGAGGATCGGGCTGGCGGCGGGCGAATACTTGGCCGCGTTCTCCAGCAGGTTGCCCAGCACCTGGGCGATACGCCGCCCATCAACCCAGGCCAGGGGCAGATCGGGCATGAAGTGGAGGGTGACCGCGCGGCCCGGAAAGCGGGCCTGGAGGATCTCCGCCGCCGCTGTGACAATGGCGCGCAGGTCGTTCGGCTGCGGATCGACCCGCAGGGTGCCCGCCTCGATGCGGGAGGTGTCAAGCAAGTTACCGACCAGTTCCGACAGCGCATCGGTCTCTTCGTCAATCACGCCCAGGAACTCGCGGGCGGTGGCCGAGTCGATGGGCAGGTCGTTGGACAGTAGCGTACCCACATAGCCCTTGATCAGCCCCAGCGGGGTGCGTAGCTCGTGCGACACCATCGAGAGGAAGTCGGACTTGAGCTTATCGAGTTCGGCCAGGCGGGCGTTGGCGGCGATCAGCGCGGTGGCCCGGTCGGCGGCCTGGCGATAGAGGCTGGCGTTCGCCAGCGCCACGGTGATCTGCCCGGCCAACGCTTCCATCAGGGTCACGTCGCCCTCGTCAAACCCGTCGCACTCGGTGGCCTCGACCACCAGCGCCCCGCGCACGCCATCCCAGGCAGGCAACGGCACGGCCAGGGCCGACCCGGCTTCGGGCAAGCCCGCGGTGGTGAAGGTGGCGGGGTGGGCGTGGACATCGGCGACGAGGAGCGGGCGGTTGTGGCGCGTGACCCACCCGGCCAGGCTGGGACCATCCACCGGCAGCGGCAGCCCGATCAGCCGGGCGTCGCGCCCGACGGCGGCGCTGTGGGCCGCTCGCACCACCAGCTTATCGCCTTCGACCAGGCAGATCGCCGTGTAATAATAGTGGAAGCTGGTGGTGATCAGGGCGGCCAATTCGTCCAGCAGCGGTTCGGGGTCGAGGATGGCGTGGATGCGGCGACCCACCTCGTTGACCAGGGCCAGTTGCTCGGCCTGCTTGGCGGCGCGGCGGTGCAGCCGGGCGTTCTCGATTGCCAGCGCGGCCTGGGTGGCAAAGCTCCGGGCGACCCGCAAAGCTCCGTCGTTAAATTCGGGGTCGGTGGCCTGCCGCCCCAGCGCGACCATGCCAATGGCCCGCGCCCCCACCACCAGCGGCACCTCCAGGATCGCCACGATCCCCAGTTCACGCATTCGATCCTGGTTGGTGATCCGGGGATCATGCTGGGCGTCGGCGATAATCATCGGCTGCAAGCTGACGGCCAGTTGCGCCCAGATCCACGCGGCACTGGCTTTGAGCGGGCCGGGGTCGGGCACGAACAACCGCCCGTCGCGGGACACATAGGTGTAGCGCGGCTCGACCGCTTCGCTGCGCTCGTTCACGAGGTAAAGCGTACCGCGCTCCGCCCCCAGCAGGTCGCATAATTCGCCGACGATCTGGCGCAGCGCG
>JBBSAN010001193.1:0-1649 GCA_038252265.1 Chloroflexia bacterium | reverse complement strand
GATCGGGCAGTTGCCGGGTGAAGGGGAGCATGGTAAAGTTCATGGCAGCACCTTTCTGTGGGGGATAGGGTACGAGATACCGCTATCGTACCGCAGAAAGGTGCTGTTTGCGAGGTCTACGGACTTTGCATCAGCCGTGGGTGGGGCGTGCCCGGCATGGGGCATCCTGGCGGCGCTATGGTATAATGAGACCAGGGTGCGTCGCCAGGGTTGCAGGCGCACCATACCGGGCATCAGCATCCCAAAGCGACCCCCGCGCGGCTGGTGGGGACCGCTTTCCCCTGGAACAGGAGTCACCACGTCCAATATGGCCCGCTCTCCTCATCAGCGGGTGCCGTCTCCCTGGCTGCCTGCTATTGTCCTGTTCGCTGTGACGCTCCTGGGCTTCGCCGGATCGGCCCCCCTGGGCGTCGCTGCCGCGCCCGCGCCGCCCCCCCCTGTGACCCCGGTCCTGACCTGGCAGGCGGGCGAACTATTGGTGCGCCTGTGTGCGTCTGATGTTCTCCAGGCCGACGGCAACGGATGGATCACCGGGGCCGACCCGGCGGTGGCTCCGCTGCTCCGTGCTTGGGATCTCGGGCAGGCCGAAGAGGTCCTGCCCGGCAGCGGCCTCTACCGGCTGCGCGGTCCCTCCGCCCTGGACGTGACCCATGCGGCAGCGGCACTGGCGGCCAGCGGCATGGTCCTCTATGCCGAGCCGAACTACCGCCTCCAGGCCGACCTGATTCCCAACGATCCCCAGTTTGCCGCCAACCAGTGGGCCTTGCCCCAGATCCACGCGCCCGAAGCCTGGGACATTACCACCGGCAAGGCGAGCGTGATCCTGGCCGACATTGATACCGGCGTGGCGACCGATCACCCCGACCTCACCGGCAAGACCGTCGCCGGGTACGACTTTGTCAACGACGATGCCAACCCCTACGATGACAACGGCCACGGCACCTATACGGCAGGGATCATGGCCGCGCGCGCCAACAATGGGATCGGGGTGGCCGGAGTCTGCTGGGGCTGCCGGCTGATGCCGGTCAAGATCCTCGATAAGGATGGCGGCGGGGCGATCAGCGACTTCGCCAGGGGCATCCGCTGGGCGGTGGACCATGGCGCGAAGGTGCTGAATATCAGCGCTGGGATCGAATATCCGCCCAAAGCGATGGGCGATGCCGTGCATTATGCCACCGGGCACGGCGTGACCGTGGTCGCCAGCGCGGGCAACACCCCCGACGGCGCGGAACGCTGGCCCGCCGCCTATGACGACGTGATCGCCGTCAGTGCCAACGACCAGAACGGGGTCGCCGCCGACTTCGCCTCCTATGGCAACTTCCTCGACCTGATCGCCCCCGGCGTGAACATCCTCAGCACCGTCTGGATCAACGGGCGGCTGACCTATGCCTGGGGCGATGGCACCTCGGCAGCGGCCCCGTTCGTGTCGGGTGCGGCGGGGCTGCTCCTGTCGGTCAACCCCAATCTCACCCCCCTCCAGGTGAAAGCCGCGCTACAGGATAGCGCCGACGACATGGGACCGCCCGGCTGGGACCCGCACTATGGCTGGGGCCGGGTCAACGTGGCGCGGGCGCTGCTGCGGGTGGGCGGGGTGGCCCCCAGCCCCACCGCCAGCCCCACCCACCCGCCGCTCCCGCCGACGGCGACTG
>JBBSAN010001192.1:0-1655 GCA_038252265.1 Chloroflexia bacterium | reverse complement strand
TGGACCGCCGGGCGGGACCGCCCGGGCCGCGTGGCCTGCCCGGCCTCGACTGGTGGGGCACCGCCCTGCCCCGGCTGCGCGACCCGGTGGTCGGGATGCTGCGCTTGCAGGCGCAGTATGGTGACATTGTAGCACTGGGCCGTCGGCCCGGCGCGCCCGTGCTGGCCTTCGCCCCGGCCAGCAACCACCTGCTGTTGACCAACCCCGGCCTCTTCCACAGCTTTGATGCGAACAGCAGCGGGGCGCTTATTGCCGTGCCCCCGCACACCGCCGCGGCCCGCCTGGTTTCCGGCGTCGCCAGTATGAACGGCGACCTGCACCGCGCCCACCGCCGGGTGCTCATGCCCGCCTTCCACCGCACAGCGGTAGACAGCCTGCGCGATCAACTGGTCGCGGTCATCGAGAGCCACCTGGCCTCCTGGCAGGCCGGGCAGCAGCGCGATCTGGTGGGCGAGATGATCGCTTTGAGCCTGGCCCTGGCCGTGCGTGGGCTACTCGGCCTCGATCCCGAAATTGAAGGCCGCCGCATCCACACGCTGCTGCAAACGTGGAGCACCAACGCACTCTCCCTGCCGGTCACCTTGCTGCCGCGCGACTGGCCCGGCCTGCCCTTCCGCCGCTTCCTGCGTCAATCCGAGGCGATGGAAACCGAATTGCGGGCTGTCATTCAGCGCAAGCAGGCTCAGGGTACTGCCGGATCGGACGCGCTCTCCATACTGCTGGCGCTTTATACAGGGGAGGACGGGGACGACTCCGCCGACCGGCCTATCACCTTGAACGAATCCCAACTGCTGGGTCATCTGGCGACGCTGTTTACTTCGGGCCACGAGACCACAGCCAGCGCCCTGGCCTGGACGCTCTTTCTGCTGGCCCAGCACCCCCGTGTGCTGGCCGATTTGCAGGACGAACTGGGCGGCGTGCTGCATGGCGAGGCACCCACGATGGCCCAACTACGCGATTTGCCACTGCTCGACCGGGTGATCAACGAGAGTCTACGCCTCTTCCCGCCGGGGATGTGGATGCTGCGGATCAGCACCGGCCCGTTCACGCTCGGCCCCTACGACTTGCCCACCGACACGCGAATCGTCTTCAGCCCCGCCGTTACTCATCGCCGGGCCGACCTCTACCCCGATCCGCACCGCTTCCTGCCCGAACGGTGGGAGCACCTGGACCCGACGCCTTATGAATACCTGCCCTTCGGGGCCGGGTCGCGGCGCTGCCTGGGGGCGACGTTCGCTATGTTGGAGTTGCGCCTGGTGGTCCCGCTGATCATCCAGCGCTTCCGCTTGCTCCTCCGCGACGGCACACGGGTGGACCGGACGGGGGCCGTGCTCTCGTTCCCCAGTGCGCCCCTGCCGGTGCGCCTGGCCGCGCCCACCGCCCGCCCTCGCGCCGCCCGGCTGCGCGGCAACATTCACGCCCTGCTCACGCCCTCGGCCTGACGGTCGTCGCGTGGCGCAGTCCCGACGGAGGACCGGCAGGGCTGTTCCTGGCTCCCCGCGCCCGGAGGGCGCAGGGAGCCGTGCTTCCTGCGGTTGCACGGCTGATGCAAAGTCCGTAGACCTCGCAAACAGCACCTTTCTGCGGTACGATAGCGGTATCTCGTACCCTATCCCCCACAGAAAGGTGCTGCCATGAACTTTACCATGCTCCCC
>JBBSAN010001191.1:0-1655 GCA_038252265.1 Chloroflexia bacterium | reverse complement strand
CGATGACGACGTGCAGGCGATGATCCGCGAGGCAGGGATCGAGTATCGCGGCTGGGTAGCGAACCACCGCACGCCGGAGGTCTACGCCGCCAGCGGGATGAGCCTGCACATTCCCCGCCAGCAGTATGTCCGCGCCCTGCACGGCACGCCGACGATCCGCGTGTTCGAGGTGTTGAGCTGTGGCCTGCCGCTGGTCAGCCTGCCCTGGGAGGACAGCGACGGCCTGTTCACCGCCGGGGAGGACTACCTCGTGGTCCGCGATCAGCAAGAGATGATCGATACCATCGAACTGCTCTGCCGGGACGAGGCGCTGCGCCAACGGATCGGCGCGCAGGGCCGGGCGACCATCCTGGCCCGCCACACCTGTATGCACCGCACGCAGCAATTGCTGGCGATTGTGGACGAGGTGCGCGGCTGATGCACCTGACGTTCTTCGGCTCCAGCCTGGTGTCGGCCTACTGGAACGGCGCGGCGACCTATTATCGCGGCATCTGCAAGGCGCTCCACGCCCTCGGCTACACGATCACCTTTGTCGAGCAGGATATCTACGAGCGACAAGCCCACCGCGACCTCGCCACCGACCCTGATTATGCGGCGGTCCATGTGATCCGCGTGGATCACGGCCTGGACGAATTGGACCGCGAATTGGCGGCGGCGCGCTCCAGCGATTGGGTGATCGTGTGCAGCGGCATCGGCGCGAACGACGATTATATCCAGGCGGCGGCGCTGGCGTTGGGGGGCGATGGCGGGCCACGGATCGCCTTCTGGGACGTGGATGCGCCGTTCAACCTGCAAGAGGCGTTCGCCGCGCTGGACAGCGGGTTCACCCGACGTATCCCCGCCTGGGACCGCATCTTCACCTATGGCGGCGGGCCACGGGTCGCCGCCGAATATACCGGGCTAGGGGCGCAGACGGTCAGCCCAATCTACAACGCGGTGGACCCCGACGAGTATCATCCGGTGCCGCCCGACCCCGCCTGGACCTGCGACCTCCTCTTGATGGCGAACCGGATGCCCGACCGTGAGGCACGGATCTGGGACCTGTTCCTGCGCGCCGCCGAGGCAGCGCCAGAGTACCAATTCGTCCTGGGCGGCAACGGCTGGGACGGCGCGGCGCTGCCGCCCAATGTGGACTGGATCGGTCATGTGCCGACGGGGGACCATGCCCGGCGCAATTGCAGCGCCCGCATGGTGCTGAACGTCAACCGCGCCGCGATGGCCGAGTACGGCTATTCGCCGCCCACCCGCGTCTTCGAGGCGGCGGGCAACGCGGCCTGCCTGATCACCGACGATTGGCCGGGCATCCCGACTTTCTTCGAGCCGGACCACGAAATCCTGGTTGCCCGCACCGCCGCCGACATCGTCCACTACCTCCGCACCATCACCGCGCCGGACGCCCGCGCCATCGGTCAGGCCGCCTACACCCGCGTCCTCCGCGACCACACGTACACAATGCGGGCGCGGGAAGTGGACGGGCTATTACAGGGGTTAGGGGGTGGGGGGGGGGGGGGGGTGGGGGGGTGTGAGTTTGGGTAATTGTAGAATGGCCCCCGACCCCGACACCGGGGAGGGCAAAAACCACACCCCCACCCCCCACCCCCACCCCCTAACCCCTGTAATAGCCCGTCCACTTCCCGCGCCCGCATTGTGTACGT
>JBBSAN010001190.1:0-1658 GCA_038252265.1 Chloroflexia bacterium | reverse complement strand
TCTTTGGTTTTTTGTGTTTGTTCTTGTTTGGGTTTTTTTTTTGTGCTTTTTTTTAATATTCACATTAACCACAAAAAACCCCCCCCACCCCACCCCCCCCCCCACCACTCACTTCAGTTCAATAATCCGCCAGCTATAGGCGGGCATATCCAGGCCGCCGGACAGGGTCACAGCGGTGCCGGTTTCCAGGTTGGTGCCGGACAGGGCGGCGAACGCGGGATCGACCGTGACGTGCTGCGCGTCGACGGCCAGGCTGATCAGCACCAGCACCTGCTGCTCCGGGCTGCGGCGCACAAAGGCGACCACGCCGGGCACGCTGCTGTTGCCCTCGATAATGCCGCCATGGCGCAGGGCCGGGTTGCTATTGCGGAGGGTCAGGATCTTTTTGAACAGATCGCGCAAGGTTGGGTCGCCCGTGTTCCACGGGATCGGGTCCGGCTCGAACAGCGACATGGTCTGGGTGATCGCCACCTCTTGCCCGTTCTCGATGAAGGGGATATCGTCGCCCGTCAGCAGGTAGACGCTGGCGGCGCGGAGCGCCTCCGGCGGCGACCGGCTGAACGGCACAGCGATGCGCGGCTGATCGTGGTTCTCGAAGAAGCGGACGCGCAGCCGGTTCGGGCCGAAGTCGCGCCGGTCGGCCAGCGGGCTGACGATCAGCCGGTGGGGGCGGTGCGAGAGGAACGCCACGGTGATGTCCCGATAGGTGGTCTGGTCATAGGTCGCGTCGAACGCCGTCCAGATGTCCGGGGCCAGGCTCTCGTCGTTCTCCGAGAGGAGGAACACGTCGGGGTTGACCTTTTTCAGCGCCGCCCGCCAGCCCTGCCAGAAGGTGATCGGCGGTCCGCTGCTGTAGTCGCAGCGCCAGCCGTCCACTCCGTCGGCCTGCATATAGTGCGTGGTCATGTCGATAAAGTATTGCAGCACGCCCGGCTGGCTGTGGTCCAGTTGGATCACGTCGGTCCACTCCGGCTGCGGGGGCATAAACTTGCCGTCAGGACCGCGCTTGTACCAGTCGGGGTGCTGGGTGGTCAGTACATTGTCCCAGGCGGTGTGGTTCGCCACCAGGTCCATGATCACGTGCATCCCCAGGCCGTGCGCCGCGTCTACGAACGCCTTCAGGTCGGCCTCAGTGCCATAGGCCGGGTCAATCGCCAGATAATCGCTGATGCTGTAGGGGCTGCCCAGCGACCCCTTGCGATTGACCTGGCCGATCGGGTGGATCGGCATCAGATAGATCAGGTTGATCCCCAGGTCTTTGAGGTCGTGCAGGCGGTCCTGCGCCGCCTTCAGCGTGCCTTCGGGGGTGAAGTTGCGCACGAAGATCTGGTAGAGCACCGAGTCGCGTGCCCAGGCGGGGGCGACCGGGGCTGTCCCCCGCCCCGTCCCGCCCGCCGTGATCGTGCGCGTGGCGCTGATCGGCGGGGCCACTACCCCGGTCGGGCTGATCGCGGGCGTCGGCAAGCCCTGCAGTGCGGGGCTGGCGGTGATAATAGGCGGTGCGGTGAGGGTCGCGCTGCTGCTGCCCGCCGTGGGTGTCTCCGCTACCGGGATTGCCGTGACGGTGGGGGCAGGCGGGGCCTGGGTCGGGGTCGCGGCGGTTGTGTCACACGCGGCGAGGACCACCACCAGCAGGAGGGCGAGCAGACTGTTCAGTT
>JBBSAN010001189.1:0-1662 GCA_038252265.1 Chloroflexia bacterium | reverse complement strand
GTTCAGGGTTTGGCTGGGTGGGCAGGCGCCGACCAGGCCGCTGGTGGCGTCGGCGCAGCTGAAGGCGACCGTGACATCGCCGCTGTACCAGCCGGCAGCGTTGGGTGCGGTGGTGGCGGCCGCGCTGATGGTGGGCCGGGTGCGGTCGATGGCGACGGTCACGACGTTGCTGGTGGCGCTATTGCCGGCGCGGTCGCTGACCGTCGGCGCGCTGGAGCTGACCGCCGCGCCGTCGGCGCTGAGGAACTGGTCGGGCGGGCAGGGGCCAACCAGGCCGCTGAGGTTCTCGGTGCAGGTGAAGCGCACCGGCACCTGATCGGTGTACCAGCCGGCGGTGGGGGGAGGGGCGTTGACCGCCGCGCTGATTGTGGGCGGGGTCTGGTCGATCGCCACGGTGACGATGTTGCTGGGGGCGCTGCTGTTGCCGGCGCGGTCGGTGGCGGTCTGGGCGCTGGAGCTGACCGCCGCGCCGTCGCTGCTTAGGAACTGGTCGGGCGGGCAGCCGTTGGGGGCGATGCCGCTGAGCGCGTCGGCGCAGGTGAAGCGCACCGGCACCGGGTCGCGGTACCAGCCGGCGGGGTTGGGGCTGGGCGCGTTGAGCGCGGCCCTGATCGTCGGCGCGGTCGTATCGACGCGCACGCGGAAGCTGGCCTGGCCCACATTACCGGCCAGGTCGGCGCAGCTGGCGCTGAGATCCTGGTCGCCGTTGTTGCTGGAGGTAGTATCGGTGGTGCAGCTGGCCGGGTCGCTGCCGGCGCCGCCCACGTTATCGGCCCAGTTCCAGCTGACGGTGACGGGGGTGTTGTTCCAGCCCGTGGCGTTGGCGGGCGGGCTCTGGGCGGGGCTGGCCTGCGGTCGACGGACGTCGACCTTGCCGCTGTAGGTGGCGCTGGCGACGTTGCCGGCAAGATCCGCACAGCTGGCGCTCAGCGTGAAGCTGCCCTCACCGATGAAGGCGCTGGTGGCGGGGCAGCGGGCAGGGTCGATGCCCAGGCCGCCCGCGTTGTCACTCCAGTTCCAGGTGACGGTGACATCGCCGCTATTCCAGCCGGCGCTGTTAGCAGGGGGCGCCTGGGCGGGGCTGGCGGTCGGGGCGACGCAGTCAGGCCCTCCGACCGGGTTGCCCGTGATCGTGCCGGGCCCTCTGATCACTGACCTACAGTCCTTCTCAATGGTGCCCTGGTTGTCCAGCGTGGCCCCCAGGAGGGCTAGCAGGCCACTGGCGAACGTGATCTGCCCCGAGCTGTTGTTGACATAGTTGCCGGATGAACCAAGGTAAAGCCCACCCCGAATAGTGATCACGCCGCTGTTTGAGAGCTGGGACCCTCCTAGCCGCACGGTGCTCGCGACATCGACGACACCCGTGGCCAGATTGTTCAGCCCGCCGCTGAGGTCGAGGAACGGCCCGGTCACGAGCGTCCCTGCGTTTGTGAGCAAACGTTGGAACTCGGTATCGACCCGCAGCTCAACGCGCTCCCCCGCGTCGATCGTGACACTACGTTCGAACGAGCAGGCTGGGAAGACGCTACGCTCGTACCAGCGGCCTCCGAAGGCCTCGCACGAGGCCAGATCCTCGATCCTCACGGTGGCGGCGCGGGTGGGCGTGGGCCAGATGGCCATGGATGCCAGCAGGGCCAGGGCCAGCAGCAGGCCGCGCAGGCG
>JBBSAN010001188.1:0-1664 GCA_038252265.1 Chloroflexia bacterium | reverse complement strand
TTGATGAGCACCTGTCCCGCACCCGGCCTCGGCACTTCTACCTCTTCGACCAACAGGACTTCCGGGCCGCCCCGGCCATGAATGCGGACTGCTTTCATTTCGCATACCTCGTGTTCTTGGTCTATGGCCTGAATCTCACGATGCCGGCGCTGGTGGAGCCCAGTCGCCGCTCCTGCGCTGCCGGCGCGTCCTAGTCGCTCTTTGCCCGCGGTTCGCCCTGTTCCCACTTCACGTGGTTGACCGGTTGGCGCGCTGCTTCCGCCCCACTGGAGAGGTGCTCGATGAGCGTCTGAAGCGCGCTGGCTACCTGCTCGAGGGGACGGAGGCTGCGTTGCGTGCGGCACAACAGGATGCCCCCCTCCAGCGCGGCAAGAGTAAGGGTCGCCAGGTCCTCGGTCCTCTCCGGTTGGACCCCGCCCCCCACGAGTTTGCGCCGGAACGCCTCGTGCCACGCGGCGTAGATGCGCTCGCAACACAAACGCAGCCGCTCACTGGTGGCGGCGGTCTCCAGGGCCACGGTCGTGATCGGCCCACCGGCCTTGTATTCGGAGGCCTCGACGTTCTGCGCCACCAACCGGATGAAGCCGCCGATAGCATCGCCGGGCGGGCCAACGGCCCGCAGGTGCGTTTCGATGCGCCCGAGCACGAGGCGCCCCACATGCTCCAGCGCTTCCTCGGTCAGTTCCTCTTTGCCGCCGGGAAAGTAGTAGTAGAGCGAACCCTTGGGGCTGCCACTCGCCCGGATGATTTCGTTCAGCCCGGTGGCACAGTAGCCCTGGAGATCCAGTAGCTCGCAAGTTGCCGCGATGATCTGATCACGCGCCGAAGCCATATTGTTCCTCCCCCTCTATTATAATGACTGGTCTATATATTGTCAAGCCCGTGAATCAAGGAGTGGAAGGGGGTCAGGAAAGTCGTCAAGGGATCAGTCCAGGTGGGCTCCCACATACGGCACCTCGACAGAACAAAGGCTCGCGCCTGTTTTCGCCGGCACTTGCCGCGCCTGGCCCGGCCCGGGGCCGCCCAGCGGGTGAAGCCAGGCGCATGACTGACGGGCGGACGGGAACCGTCCGCGGCTACGCACCGGTTGTGTACTAGGTGGGGGCCTAACGGGGAGGATGGAACGGAGCGGGAAGGCGCAACACCTTCCGCAGCCAGCCCGCGCTAAAATCGGAGCGATCAGGCGCAACGGTTCGCTGAAAACTACATAAAGTAGTACCAAGCGCGTCGCACCAGGATCGTAGGAGTCGGTGACAGCGCGGCACTTTATACTATATCAAGTAGTAGTGCAGATTCACCATAATTTTTCACTGCAATTCACAAACAGCCTAATATTAGCTTATTTATGGGTAACATAACGGTTGTTATGTGATCCATACTTAGGTTTATGTGATCCATCATTGGACCAGCCTAATTCAGGCGTGACCATCCCCTCTTACCACCTCTCCACTGTGTGGTCGCGCCAATCGCGATGATGTGTCAGGTGCGTCGCCGCTTTCCCACGGGGCAGACCAACCACACCAATTGGCGTTTCTTGTACCATGGCAAGGGTGCATGGCAGCTACGCGACGCTGGACGATGTCGCAGCAGACTTGAGTACATCCAAGGCGCGTCAGACGATCCCAATCCCGATGCTCAAACTGTGCTGGTGTGCTCCACTACGC
>JBBSAN010001187.1:0-1665 GCA_038252265.1 Chloroflexia bacterium | reverse complement strand
GCCCCGTTGCCGCCGCGCAATGCTGCCGCCAACGACCCGCCCATCAGCCCCAGGCCGACGATGGCGACCGTCGCTGCGCTCAGGGGTTGGGGGTTGGGGGTTGGGGGTTGGTCGATCATAGTGGCTCGTGGCTCGTGGTTCGTGGCTCGTGACGGGTGGTCAGTCATCAGTTCTCGGTGGTTGGTGGTTGATGGTTGGTGGTTAGAAAGATACGCATCACGCATCACGCATCACGCATCACGCATCACGCATCACGCATCACGCCTCACGTTTCACAAATCCCGTCCGATGGCCTGAGCGATGGCACGCAGGCTGTGGAGCAGCTCGGCGGTTTCACCGGGGCGGAGCGATTGCGGACCGTCGGAGAGCGCGTCTTCGGGGTGGGGGTGGACTTCCACGATCAGGCCGTCGGCTCCGGCGGCGACGGCGGCCCGGCTGATCGGGGCGACCAGATCGCGCCGCCCGGTGCCGTGGCTGGGGTCGGCGATGATCGGCAGGTGGGTCAGCCCTTTCAGCACCGGGATCGCGTTCACGTCGAAGGTGTAGCGGGTGGATTGCTCAAAGGTGCGGATGCCCCGTTCGCAGAGCATGACCTGGCTGTTGCCCAGGTTCAGGATGTATTCGGCGGCCAGCAGCAGTTCTTCGACGGTCGAACTCATGCCCCGCTTGAGCAACACAGGCCGGTCCTGCCGCCCGACGGCTTCCAGCAGGCGATAGTTCTGCATGTTGCGCGTGCCCACCTGCAAAATGTCGGCGTAGCGCCCGACAATCGGCACCTCATCGGGAGCCATCACCTCGGTGACAATCGCCATGCCGTAGCGTTCGCGGACCTCGCCCAGGATTTCCAGCGCCGCCTCGCCCAACCCCTGGAAGGCGTAGGGCGACGTGCGCGGCTTGTAGGCACCCCCGCGCAGGATGGTCACGCCCATTTCATGCAAGGCGGCGGCGACTTCCAGCGTTTGTTCGCGGCTCTCGACCGAGCACGGCCCGGCCATCATCACCACGTTGCGCCCGCCGATCACCGTGTCGTTCACCCGGATCGTCGTGTCGGCGGGATGAAAGTCGCGGCTCGCCAGCTTGTACGGCTTGAGCACCGCCACCACCCGCTCGACTCCGCTCATCGCGGTCAATTCGTCCACATTGATTTTGCGCACATTCGCGCCCAGCAACCCGATACACATACGTTCCTCCCCTGGAGCCATATGAGCGGTACATCCCAGTTCTTCGATCCGGGCCACGACCCGGTCGATCTGCTGCGATTCCGCCCCCATCTGCATCACAACTAACATCGTGTTCTCCTTCTAGCGGTCTCCTGGGGCGCTTACCCCCGGCCCCGCTGGTGGTAGTGGTTCATTCTGCTCTGGCTGCCCCTGGCAGAAGGGGCTGGCCCGCAGGACTTCCGCCCCGCGCAGGTAGATGTGGCGGATCTCGCCCGGTCGGCGGCTGGTGTTCCAATGCAACAGGACGCGGATACAGCGCCCCGGTGCGGTCGGGTGGTCCATCTCGACGGCTCCCAGCAGGGCCACTTCGGTCCACCCCAGCAGCCGGGCCGCCCGCGCCGGGAACGCCGCCGTCAGATCGGGGGTGGTGGTGAAAATGGCGCTGGCGATGTCGTCGGGGGTCAGGCCGTTGGCTTCCACCAGCGCGCACAACAGCGCCTCGGTC
>JBBSAN010001186.1:0-1677 GCA_038252265.1 Chloroflexia bacterium | reverse complement strand
TATCCTGGTAGAGGCAGTGCTCCATCAGCTTGGACTTCCCCTTGGTGCTGGTGCCCAAGATATACATGTGGCTCCGCCTCTCCCGTTCAGGCAGGAAGAAACTCTCCCACGAGAGGAGCCCCCAGTTGCCCAAGACGATGCCTCGCTTGCTGGCCATAATGTGAATGCTCGCCGCCTAGTGGGTCACACCGCCAATAAGTGGTGATGGGTGAGGGTAAAGTGCGATACTGTGGGGTAGGAGTCAGGAGGTGCATGATGGCCGCCCCACAGAAGGAGCCGCTCCGCGCATTGACGCCGGAAGAACAGGCGAGCCTGCGTGTCATCGTTAGGGCCAGTAGCGAACGAGTGGGGCACGTGCGGCAGGCGAACGCACTGCTGGCCGTGGCACAGGGCAAGTCCTTCCGCGAGGCCGCGCGCGAGGCGGGCTTGAAGAGTGGCACCACGGTCGCTGGCCTTGTCGGGCGTTTCAATCGGCGTGGCCTGGCGGCATTGGTGATCGCGCCGGGGCGTGGGCGCAAGCCGACCTACGATGCAACTGCCCGTGCCCGGATCGTAGCAACGGCACAGCGTCCCCCGGATCGGCGGACGGATGGCACGGCAACCTGGTCGCTAATGACGCTGCAACGCGCCTTACGGGGGGATACCTTTCCCCACCTCGGGGCGACGACAATCCGACGGGTGCTGGAGGAAGCGGGCAGTTCGTACCAGCGCACCCGCACCTGGTGTCCGACCGGCACGGCCCAACGCAAACGCAAGGCGGGGGTGGTAACGGTGGTCGATCCACGGACGGAAGAAAAAAGGGGCTGATCGAGTTGGCGTATCGGCTGGCGGAGACGTTCGGGGTGCCGGTGTGGTGCCAGGACGAGGCAGGCCCCTACCAGGCAATCCCGCAGCCTGGGGCGGCGTGGTGCCCCGAAGGGTTACCACTGCGGCAGCCGCACGAGTACGTCCGCGGTGGAACTGCCAAGCTGCTGACGCTCTTCCGTCCGGCCACTGGCGCGGTGCGTGCCAAAGGGGTGACCAGCGCCCCGAACACCGTCTTACACCCCTGGCTGAAGGAGGAACTGACGCGGATTCTGGCGGCATTGCCGCGGACGAGCGTGCCAGAGGCGGATCTTCCGGCGGTAGCCCACTGGAAGACCTGGCTTGGGCACGAACCGCGGGAGCCACTGCCACCGTTGCGGCTGATCCTGATCTGGGACAATTTGGCCGGGCACCTGAGCTACTCGATGGTGCAGTGGCTGTTCCGGCACGGCGTCATGCCGCTCTACACCCCGCTCGGTGGCTCTTGGCTGAACATGGCCGAGTCACTCCAACGCATCATTGTCCGGCGGGCGCTGGCAGGGCAGCATCCGCAGAACCAAGAGGCCTTAATCCAGTGGCTAGAGGAGACGGTCGCAGGCTGGAATGTAGCGCCGACCCCTTTCGTCTGGGATGGCAAGCGCCGTGAGCGAAGGCGACGAGCACGCCAACGCCGGCTCGGCGGTTCCGCGGCGGTGCTGGTCAATTACCAGTTAATTGCGGTGTGACCCACTAGCTCCCGCCCCCTCTGGCCAACAGCACCAGGCGCGACAGCCACCCCCCGAGGGTGAAGCCAAAGTAGAGCTCCAGCAACCCCCAGAGCAGCGCGGCGGCCAAGAAGAGGAGGATCGTCCTCACCTACCGCCTCCCAGCAGC
>JBBSAN010001185.1:0-1693 GCA_038252265.1 Chloroflexia bacterium | reverse complement strand
TCACCCACAGCATCGCCGAGGCCGTCTTTCTCTCTACCCGCGTCGTCGTCATGTCACCCCGCCCCGGACGCATCGCCCATCTCGTCCCGGTGGACCTACCCTACCCCCGCGACGTGGACACACGCGAACTGCCGCACTACTTCGAACTGATCTCCGGCGTGCGCGAATACCTGCGGGAGTTCCATTAATGCAGCGCTCCCGCCGCGCCCCTGCCACCGATGTGCCGGTGCAACCCCTCGCCGGGCAGCCCCGCGAGGTCGCGCCATCGAACGTCCAAAATCCAAAATCCAAAATCCAAAATCCGCTCGTGCCCCCGCTGCTCACCGTCGTGCTCCTCCTCCTCGCCTGGGAGGGGGTCGCCTGGCTGCGCCTCCACGACCTGACGGAAGGCACCTTCGCCTATCGCCAGGCGCAGAGCTACCTGCCCTACGCCCACAAAGTGCTCCAGGCGTATATCGAAAACGCCGACAGCTTTCTCCGCGCCGGGGCGATCACCTTCGGCAACGCCTTCATCGGCTTCTGCATCGGCGCGGGGGTCGGCTTTGGGCTGGCCCTGCTCATGGCCCGCGCCCGCTGGATCGAACGCAGTTTCTACCTCTACATCGTCGGCTCGCAGATGGTCCCGGTCATCGCCCTCGCCCCCATCCTCTACGGCATCATCCGCGACGAATCGATCCTGAAAATCACCGTGGCCGCCTACCTGACCTTCTTCCCGGTCACGGTCAACGTTCTGCGCGGCCTCCGCAGCGTAGACCCGCGCGCCCTCGACCTGATGCGGAGCTACGCCGCCCCCGCCGGGACGGTCTATCGCAAGCTGCGGATTCCCGCCGCGCTGCCCTTCCTCTTCAACGCGCTCAAAATCGCCTCGACCGGCAGCCTGATCGGCGCGATTGTCTCCGAACTGATGGGGGGCAACGCCGGGATCGGCGTGCTCATCCTCTCCCTGCAATACAACAGCTACGGCGGCAGCGACAAACTCTGGGCGCTGGTGCTCGAAGCCGCCGTCATCGGCATCATCTTCTTCGGCGCGGTGGGCTGGGCCGAGCGCCTGCTCGTCCCCTGGCAACCCGAATTCCGCCGCCAGCAAGGAGGCCGTTAGCACGAGGAACCCTGCCCCACCATTAGCCCAATCGTCTGGTGCCACCGCTGTCGTCCCACCCCCGCTGTCATCCTGAGCGCAGCGAAGGATCTTGTCGGGGAGTCTAGATCGTCAGGGATAACGCCGATAGGTGTAGGAAAGATCGAAACCACCAGCCGAAATTGAGAAAGGAGCCAACCTGATGACTGAGCAAAAGCGCTTCCTGACAACCGGATTAAAGATAACAATCTTCCTGATCGCCGTCCTCGCCATCGGCTACACCCAGACACTGGTAGAAAGCTGGGGCGGCGGCTACGGCGGATCACAACGCCAGCTCTTGATCACACAAATAGAGGATCGCTTGAGCAGCGATATAACTCCAGATATATTTGGATCATTTGAAGTATCAAATCTCGATCAATGGATTAGCGAACACGGCGAGGTGCTGATCCTGGCCCTCGCGCTCCTCACTGGACTGTATCTGTGGCATACCCTATGGGCCGCCGCGCCGCCGGGTCATAGGCTGGCGGCGGAACTCCAGCCTATGACCCGGCGGGTCAGCCGCTCGCCGCGCCTTACGAACAAACACAAACGCCGCCCTAATGGAGCGCCTGC
>JBBSAN010001184.1:0-1697 GCA_038252265.1 Chloroflexia bacterium | reverse complement strand
GCCACCATGCGGATCGGGGCCGAGGTAGAGACCGGGGGGCGGGTGCTGGCCCTGTCGCGGATCAAGGGGAACAAGGGCACGCTTCTGGGCGAGAGCGACCGCCCCGTGCCCGAGGCGGTGGTTCTGGGGGCGCTGGGCGGTCTGGACCGGCGGGCCCTGCGCGAGATGTTCTCGCTTGACGACGAGACGCTGGAGGCGGGCGGCAACAGCATTCTGGACAGCGACGGCGAGGTGGGCCAGTTGCTGTTCGCTTCAGGCGCCGGGCTGGCGGGGTTCGCGCCGGGGCTGGCCGCCTTGCGCAAGACGCCCGACCCGTTCTTTCGCGCGCCACGGTCGGGGGCCTTGACCGAGATGAAGGCGCGGCTCGCGACGCTGGACGCAGATCGCGCGCGGCTGGATACAGATGCGCGGGGGTACAAGCGGCTGCTTGAGGCGCGCGATGACGCCCGGGGTGTGCTGGAGGCCGCCGAGGCGGGGCGGCGGGCACCGATGGCGGCGCTTGCGGGTGTGCAGCGCAGGCTGGCGGCACTGCCGTCGCTGCGGGCGCTGGAGGGGGTCGAGGCGCGGCTGGCGGGGATGCCGGACTTGGCCGCACCGCCCCAGGGGTGGGCGGCGGAACTGGCCGCGCTGGAACAGGCAAGGGCGGCGGGGGCCGGGCGGCTGGGCGCGCTTTGCACCGCGCTGGACGGGTTGCGGGCCGAGCGGGCGGCGTTGGTGCCCGATCCGGCGGTGCTGGCCGAGCGGGGGCGGATCGGGGCTGTGGCGGCGTTGCGGTCGGGCCATGACGAGGCGGTCAAGGACCTGCCCGCGCGGCGGGGCGAGGCGGCAGCGCTGGCCCTGCGCATTGCGGCGGCGCTGGACCGGCTGGGCCGGGCGGGGGCCGATCCGGCGCAGGTTCTGCCCGACCGGGCAGCGGTGGCCACCCTGCGCGCGTTGATCGAGGCGCGGTCCGGCGTGGGGCAGGCGCTGGATACGGCGCTTGGCGAGGTGGCGCTGGCGCGGGGCGCGCGGGACCGGGCGCTGGCCGATGGCGCGGGTGAGGCGGGCGTGGTGGGCGATACCGCGGCGCTGGCGCTGCTGTTGCGCCGCGTGCAGGACGAGGCACCGGTGGCGGCGCATTCGCGCGCGACCGAGGCGGTGGATGCCGCCGGTCTGGCGCTGGACCAGCGGTTGCGGTCGCTGCTGCCCTGGGCGGGCGGCGGGGTGGAACTGGCTGGGCTGGTGCTGCCCGGGCCGGGGGTGATCGCGGGATGGAAGGCCGGGGGCGCGCAGGCGTCAGAGGCGCGGGCCACGGCGGTGGCCGATCTGCGGCGGCTGGATGCGGGGCTGGCCGGAGGTGTGGTGGCTGAGGTTGCCGGTGGTGTGACGCTGGATACGGTCGCGGAGGCGCGGGCGCTGCGTGAGGCGGCGTGGGCCGCGCATCGGGCGGCGCTGGATGCCGGGTCCGCGTCGGCGTTCGAGGCCGCGATGCGGCGGGACGATGCTGTAACGGCCCGTCTGGCCGAAACGCTGGCCGAGGTGCGCAGGCGGGCCGAGGCCGAGGTGGCGCGGGCCGTGCTGGTGCAGGAGCGGGGCCTGGCGGCGGGGCGGCTGGCGGCGGCGGAAGCGGATCAGCAGAGCCTTGACGCCGCGATGGCTGTGGCGCTGTCGGCCTGCGGCCTGCCGCCGATGTCGCCCGAGGCGCTGGAGGGGTGGAT
>JBBSAN010001183.1:0-1698 GCA_038252265.1 Chloroflexia bacterium | reverse complement strand
CAAAGCCGCCGCCAGGTCTCCGACCTGATCCTTGCCGACCTCCGAGGCCGTCCGCTTAAACACATTCACCAGCGCCCGCATGGGGAGAATTTTCATCGCGCTCATATACCTCCTGACCACAGGTAATTTACGATAGGGTCAGGCGTAGCTAGAGCAGAAATTGGACCACGGTATGTAGGGCGGGGCGGGGCGGTGCTTACGCTTCGTCAGTGGACGGGTCGTCCTGGTCATCCGCCATTTCATAGAGGCGGGTGGTGAAATCGACATCGTGCTTTTGTAGTTCTTCCAGCATTTCCAGAATGATTCGCACCCCGGCCAGGTTCACATGGAGCCGCTGGGTCAGGTGCTGGATAAACTGGAAGCGCTTGATGTCGTTTTGTGAGTAGCGCCGGCGCTGGGTATCGGTGCGGAAGGGGATGACCAGGCGCTCTTCTTCATAGATGCGCAGGGTGCGGGGATGCATACCGAGCAGGTCGGCGGCAACGCTCAGGGTGAAGACCGGCTTGTCGGCATGGATCGGGCTGGCCGGGCCGCGGTTCATGGATGGGCGGCCCACGCGGCTGGGGGCCGTGGGTACTTTGGCGGGGATTGGCTCATCCACCTCGGGGGGGGTTTCCTCATCATCCACGATGGCTGTTTCGTCCTCCGTATCCCGCTGGGTTCGCGAGATGCGCTCGTCTATCATTGGCTGGCCTCAACTGTGTGCGGGGGGCACAGTCAATGATCCCGTCTGCCGTGCGCCCCTTCGCTTCTAAACTGGCGGTTGGGTGATCCTCCTTATCATAGCACATGCCAATACCGCTGTCAAGTTTTCAGATCAACAGGGTACCCTGTTTGCGGAGGGGTGGGGCATGGGGAATGAGGTAGGCGGAAGGCGGAATGCGGGCGGACTGATGAGATCGTTAGCCGGAAGACGGCGGGGATGCCCCTTGCGCCAGGCGCTGGTTGGGAGCTAGTAGTAGCCGCGCTTGCGGCTGCCGCCGAGCAAGCCGAAGAGGAAGCCGAGGATCAGCGCCCCCAGGATGGCGGGAATAAGCGCCACGCCGTCGAAGGCGGGTTGCGGGAGGATGGGGTAGTGCGGGTGGAGCAAGTCGGCCCCCAGCCAGGCCCCGATCAACGCCGCACCGATGCCGCCCAGCGGTCCCAGCGGCACGGCACCCCCGCGCAGCACCTCGATCACCAGCCCGACCAGGGCCGCGATGATCAGCAGCACCAGCCAGTGGGTCAGGTCGGTGGGGGTCAGCGCGATTGTAACGGAACCGGGGGCCGGGGTCACCGGCACCGTAGGCGTGACAGGCGGCATGGTGATTACAACCCCAATCCGCGATGTTCCAGCACCTGCAACCAGCGGAGTAGCAGCCCCAACGCGGCAAACATCCCGCCATAACCGGGGAGGCCCAGGAATTCGCCGATCTGCGCGGCCCCGTTGGGACCGAGATAGCGGCGGACAGTGTCGCGCGGCACGCCCAGCCGGTAGGCCAGTTGGCGCAGCCGGGCTTCTTCTGGGCCGCTGCTGTCGGTCCGGGTGTGGCCCTCATCGGGGGCCGAGTGGGTCACCGCGTTGATACGCTTGAACATGCGGGCACGCATTTCGGGCGACAGCTCTGCACGCGGCAGCCGCTCGGTGGTCTGCGCCAGGTTCAGCAGCGTTTCCACTTCTTCCCGCAGTTCCGGGTACTGCGCCAGCAAAGGCGTGAT
>JBBSAN010001182.1:0-1704 GCA_038252265.1 Chloroflexia bacterium | reverse complement strand
GTGCAGCGCGCCATCGAACAGGCCCCCGCCGACCGGCCCCCCGCCGAGGATGGCCCGGCGCTGCAGCTGGCGGGCGGCCACACCGCCGGGCTGCCGCTGGCCGCGCCCTCCACCGAGGACGGGCCAGTGGGGCCGGGGGTGATTGTCGCTCTGGCGGCGGCCTTGCTCCCCGCCGAGGGCGACGCCGCGCCCCCGCTGGAACAGGCCGTGCTGGGGGCGCTGGTGGGCGGGCCGCGCCCGCACCCCTGGGTGCAGGATATCCTGCGCCGCCGCCTGGGGCAGGTGTCTGCCGCGCCGCCGCACCCGGTGCTGGCCCCCGTGCTGGACGCCACCTGGGGCATCCCGCTGTTCCAGGAGCAAATCTCGGCCTGTGCGGTGCGCCTGGCCCTCGCCGCCGATCTGCCCGGCGATGTGCGCTTCGGGCTACAGGGGTGGTTGAACGACACCGCCGCCCCGGCAGTGCCCTATGCAGCGGCCCTCGCGGCAGGCCGGGCCTTGCTGCTCGCCCTCCGGTTGAAAGCCGCCGCCCCGGCGGCGTTCCTGGCTGCGGCCCTGACCCACGCGGCGGGGAGTGGCGATCTGGCTGCCCGCGCCGCGCTGCTGGCCGAAGCGCCCCTGCTGGGGGTCGCCTTCTTGCCCCCCGCTGTAGACCGCAGCGCCGCCGCCTTCACCGTCGAGCGGGTGTCGGGGGCCGTCCCCACGGTGCGCTGGGGGTTGCTCGGCGTGCCGGGCTGGACCCCTCCGGCGGCAGCCGCGCTGGTCGCCGCCCGTGCTGCCCAGCCGGAGGAACAGTTCGCGGATCTGGACGCGCTGTGCGCGGCGCTCGATCCGCAGATCGTCTCGCGCCTGGCGTTGGAGAGCCTGATCCGGGTGGGGGCCTGCGACCGCTGGGGGAACCGGGGCACCTTGCTGGCCGCCCTGGACGGCGCATGGGCGCGGGCCGTGCAAGCTCGCCAGGTGGCGCACGCCGGGACGGCCCAGCTCGACCTCTTCGCCGCTCCGGATGGCGCAGAAGTCACCGATCCTGCCCCTGATGCCCCTGCTGGTGAGGCAGAATCCCCCGCAGACACCCCCACTCCGCCCTCCGCCCTCCGCCCTCCGCCCTCCACCCAGGATTGGCGGCGCTGGGAGGAAGCGTTGCTGGGCCAGGCCTTCACCGCGCCTGCCGACCTGAACGGGGCGGGCGGCGGGGCACGCAGCGGGCCGATGCTCGACCTGCGTCATATCGGCCCGGCGCAGCGGGGAACCAGTGTCACCTTGCCGGTGGTGCTGGCGGCGGTGCGGGTGGTCTCTGCGCCTGACGGGGCGCAGATGGCCCTGGCCCGCGCCGAGGATGCCAGCGGGATGCTGCCGTTGATCATCTTCCCCCCGGTCTATGGCCGCAACGCCGCGCTGTGTACGCCGGGCAGCACCGTGATCGTCACCGCGCGGGTGCAGCAGGCCGAAGCCTGGGAGGGCAGCGGCAGTGCGGTCGTGCTGGTGGCCGACCGCATCGGTCCCTACAAGGTGGCCGAGCGCGGACCGGGCCTGGACGTGACCCCCGTCGAGCGCCGCGCCCCCGCCACCCGCGCCCCGCGCAAAGCCCCCGACCCGACCGAGTACAGCAAAACCGGCGCGCGCTACTTCCGCGCCTCCCGCGCTGATGCCCTGCCCGAACCGCCGCCCGATCTGCCGGAGCCGCCCATCGAAGCGTATGATGAGAGC
>JBBSAN010001181.1:0-1709 GCA_038252265.1 Chloroflexia bacterium | reverse complement strand
TCGGGGACGTGCTCGGCGTGCCGGTCACCGACCAGCCAGCGCCGGTACCCGGCGTCCCCCACCTGTGGGCGACCCAGATCGATCCCAAGGCGGCAGGCGCGGCGTACAAGGCGCGCATCCTGGACGACGCCCGCCGACGGGGCCGGTCAGCAGCAGCGATCCAGGTCATGGCCGAGGAGTTGGACTCACCTTGCACGGAAGAGATGGCGGCGTTCGACAAGTTCATCGAATACGCCGCCGCGGACGACTGGCAGGTTACGGTGTTCGATACTGCCCCTACCGGCCATACCCTGCGGCTGCTGCAATTGCCGGTGGACTGGAGCACCCAGCTCGACATCAAGGTGTACGCCTCGGTGGATACGGTCGCTGCGGACGATGTCGCTAAGGAACGGTTCGGCAAAGTCATCGCCATGATGAAGAATCCCACACTCAGCACATTCGCGTACGTGATGTATCCCGAGTCGACCCCCATCGTCGAAGCCTTCCGGGCCAGCGAAGAGTTGCGGACGATCGGCATCGCGCCGGGCCTGGTGGTCGCCAACCAGGTGCTGCCTGTGGAGGCCTGCACCACCCCGTTCAGCCAGGCGCGGTGGACCATGCAGCAGCGGTATCTGGCGGAGATTGGCGAGCGTTTCCCGGTGCCCGTGCTGCAAATACCCCTCCTTCCCACCGAGATCCAGGGGCTGGACCTGCTGGTGCGGCTGGGGGAGCAGATCTACGGCAATCCGGCCAGGATCCGCCTCCCCGCGCCCACCGATCGGACTCCGGCGCTGGTTGGCGGCACGGCGGGCGAGAGCTAGGAGCGCGCGGCATGAGCAAGCCCATGCAGATCCAGCTCATCGGCGCGCCGCTGGCCTGCGCCGCCGGGGTGCAAGATACCTGGCGCGCTATGACCACCTGGGTCGGGCAGCAATTGCAGAGCCGCTTCGGGGATGCCGAACAGGTCGTCTATTAAGACCTGTTCGATCCCGAAGCCCCGGCTCTGCCGGAAGCGGCCCAGTTGCCGTTAGTGCTCGTCAACGGGGAAGTGTTGAGCAGCGGCGGCAAAATCTCCGTCCCGGCCATTCGCCGGCGGCTAGAAGTGCTGGGCCTGGTCCCGATCCGCTAAGGGCTTGCGACAGAATAACCTTTACAGCGGGCCGACTATTAGCCCGCAAAAACACAGAAACTGTCAAAGTTATTCCGTCGCAGGCCCTAAGGGCCATACTGTAGCGCCCGGCCTCCATAGGGTAATCCTGCGGAACCGGCAGATCACCGCCGCTACAACCAGGAGCCCGGACCTAACCGATCGGGGCGGCAGCCGCCACGTAAGGCGGCTTCCGCCCCGTCCATTGCCGGGCGAGGAGGCGGGGGGCCCCCGCCCCGTCCTTAGCCGGGAGAGGAGGCGGTGAGCCCCAGGCTCGTTTCTTGACGCAGTCTACGCAGGTCCGTATGATGCAGGCAACCTACCCCTGACCGGAGAAGCGCTTGACCATGTCCCCTGAACCTACTGTGCAAGACGTGGATGTCCTCATCATCGGGGGCGGGCAAGCCGGTTTGGCGGTCGGCTACTATCTGCGGCGCACCGGGCTAGCCTATCACATTCTGGATGCCGAACCGGCCCCCGGTGGGGCCTGGCAGCACACCTGGGACTCGTTGACGCTCTTTTCTCCCGCCACCTGGAGTTCGCTCCCCGGGTGGATTATGCCCGGTGGCAGCTATCGCTACCC
>JBBSAN010001180.1:0-1710 GCA_038252265.1 Chloroflexia bacterium | reverse complement strand
GATGATCCAGAGCGGCAGTTTCACCAGGAGATAATGGCGCAGCAGAAAGACGACGACCGCGAACCCGACGATGCCGATGGGCCAACCCCAGACGGGCACCTCGAACGAAGCATCGGCCAAAAGAAGGGGCAGGCCATGTTGGCCCGCCCCTGGTGCTGGTGTGCTGCGGTGTTATCCCTCGGTAGCGGTCTGCGCCTGCCCACCGGGATCGGGGGTGATGGCCTCCACACTGCTGAGGAGGGCGGCCAGGTCGGTGTCCGAGCCGCCTGCGTCCCCGGAGAGGAAGCCGGTGGGCAGGATGTCGAAGCCGGGGCCACCACTGCCGCCCGCGAGTGCGCCGAGGCTGATCCCCACCGGCGAGGACGGCTGGATCACCGGGTCGCCGCCGAGCAGCGCCCGCATCAGCCCGGCGACGAACAATTCCGCGCCCGCTGCGCCGGGATCTTCGTGCCCGGCGCGGCCCTTGCCGCCGGTGATCGGGGTCATGGTCGCCGTCTTCTTGCGGCCCATCGCCGCCGCGCCCATCGCTGATTGGATCGCCTGGGCGCGGGTCAGCCCAAGCTGGCTACAGGTGGCGTAGGCCGTGGCGGCGGGGATAAGCACGTCGAGGAAGGTGCTCTGGCCGGGCTGGGCCGGGTTGTTTTCTTGCATCCCCTCAACCAGGGCGGTCAGGATGCGCCCGGCGTCGGCCACGCTCAGCCCCGGTCGGTCTCGGACCTCCCCGGCGGCGCGGCGCAAGCCCTGGCGATAATAGCGCCCGGTCTGGCCCCCGGCCAGGGTTTCGATCGCTTCCCCGGCCAGTTCCAGGTCGCGGCCTGCGTCGCCAGTTCCGGCCCGGCGCACGGCCATCCCGGCCCCGCGGAACGCCTGCGCGATCCGGTCGCCATACGTGCCCGCGCCGCCGAAGCTGTCGAGCATGTTCAGCCGTCCACGTTCCCGCTGCATGACCGAGCCGATCACGTCGAACACCCGGCCCACCGGGGTAGTGCCGCGCATGGTGCCTTGTGGGGTGATGTAGAGCGTGCCGCCCGGCGCGCGGGCGGCCTCGGTCCTTTCCTTCGATTCCTGCATTCTCTTCCTCCCTGGTATTAACGCTGTGTGCTGCCCTGGTGAACGGGCTTATTCAACGACGCGGATATGCAGATCCTGTAGCGCCCTGGGGGGAACCGGCGACGGCGCGTCCGTCATCAGATCAGTGGCGCTCTGCGTCTTGGGGAACGCGATGACGTCCCGGATGTTATCTTCGCCCAGCAGGAGCATCACCAGCCGGTCGATGCCGGGGGCGATGCCGCCGTGGGGGGGGGCACCGTACTCGAACGCTTCCAGCATATGGCCGAACCGGGCGTAAGCGTCCTCGTCGGAATAGCCCAACAACTGGAAGATTTTGGCCTGGAGCGGGCGTTCGTGGATGCGGATGCTGCCGCTGCACAATTCGAAGCCGTTGCAGACGATGTCATAGGCAGCGGCCCGCACCGCCCCGGTGTCGCTGTCGAGCAGGCCGATATCCTCGGGCAGCGGCATGGTGAACATATGATGCACGGCGTCCCAGCGGCCCTCGTCGGTATTCCATTCCAGTAGGGGCGGGTCGATGACCCAGGCGAAGGCCAGCAGCTTTTCGTCAATCAGCCCCAGGCGGCGGCCCAGTTCGTTGCGGAGGCGGCTGAGCACGTTGCCCGCCATCACCCGCTGGTCCGCGACGATGAGGAGCAG
>JBBSAN010001179.1:0-1723 GCA_038252265.1 Chloroflexia bacterium | reverse complement strand
GCTGGCGCTGGGTGATGTCATCGAAGTGGTGTTCAAATGCGCCAAGGCACTGGATTTTGCTTCGCGTCTCGGCGTGATCCATCGTGACATCAAACCGGCCAACATCCTGGTCAAGGACAACACCGACATCAAGATCACCGATTTCGGCTCCGCAGCCCTGCTGATGACCGAGCGCACCGTGGTTGACGGCATCGGCACGCCGGCCTACATGTCGCCGGAGCAGCATCTGAACAAGCAGATCAACCTGCAGACCGACATTTATGCGCTGGGCGTGGTGATGTTCCAACTGCTCACCGGGCGGCTGCCGTTCAGCGCCACCAATATCGCCGGCCTGGCGAACCAGGTACTGAACGACGACCCGCCGCTGCCCTCTGAATTCCGCCAGGATGTGCCCACCGAGCTTGATCTGGTGGTGAGCCGCGCCATGGCGCGCGATCAGGCCGTGCGCTACATGACCTGGGAGCAGTTTACCAACGATCTGGCGGCGATTGCCTCGGGCACGCCGCTGCCCAAACACGGCGTGCTGGATACCGAGAAATTCAACATCCTGCGCACCCTGTCCTTTTTTAAATCCTTCGGCGACGTCGAATTGTGGGAAGTGCTGCGCTTCTCGGAGTGGGTGGATATCGCCAAGGACGAAGTCATCATGAATGAAGGCGACCCCGGCGACTTCTTCTGCATCCTGGTGTCGGGCGAGGCGCGGGTGCTGCGCAAGCGGCGGCTGCTGCTGAGCCTGCTCAAGGCCGGCGAGTCAGTCGGTGAGATGGCTTACCTGGGCGAGGCGGGGGCAGTGCGTTCTGCCGACGTGGTCGCAGCGTCCGATGTGCGCATGATCAAGATCAGCATCACCGCGCTGGAGCGGGCGTCCGAAATCTGCAGGCTCAACTTCGACCGCACTTATCTGCGTATTCTGGTTGACCGCCTCGCAGCGGCCAACTCCAAGCTGGCCGGTATCTGACGGCCGAAGTGTCAGGGGCCGGAGTCCCGGTCGTCGTATTTGAAATCCCTCAGTATGTTGATGCCTGAAGCCTTGCCATCGGGGCCGAAGCGGACCACGAACACACCGTATTCCGGCCCGACGGCAACACGCCACTCCCACACCAGTTCTTCGCGGTATTTGGTGATATCCCGCGGCTTGCCGAGCAATGCGCGCACTCCCGCTTCGGTGGTGACGCCCGGCACTACGCGGTAGAGTTGTTCCTCAGTCAGCAGTTGGGTGGCGGTGCGTACCGTGCGGCCACGATCAAGATCGAAGCGCCAGGTCTGGACGCCCTCCGGTCCGTAGGCGTAATCCCAGGACTCACCGCCTTCGGTGCCGGGCCGGACTTCAGTGGGTTTGCCGAGTTTTTGTGTCAGTTCATCGGCGGTGGCACCGGGTTTGATGGCGCCCGGTATGGCGCAGGCGCCGAGGAGGCCGGCAAACAGCAGGGCTGCGGTGATGCGGATATATGCGTTCATGGTGACATCTCCTTGGGGTCTTTCAGTACGTTGTAGCCGCTTGCCTTCTTGTCCGCGGCAAAGTGTACGACATACATGCCCATTGCCGGTCCAACGCCGACGCGCCATTCCCAGGTGGTTGCACCGCTATAACGGGTGACGTCACGGGGTTTGCCCAGCAATGCAAGCACGTCGGCTTCAGTGGATTTTCCGGCCACGACCTGCCGCAGGCGCTCCTCGGTGAGCAGTTGTGTGGCGCTGCGCACCGTGCGTCCCTGGTCGATGC
>JBBSAN010001178.1:0-1724 GCA_038252265.1 Chloroflexia bacterium | reverse complement strand
GATCGACGTTCTTCGCGGGAAGAATGTTCCGGGCCCGTAGCTCAACGGCAGAGCATCTGACTTTTAATCAGGGGGTTCTGGGTTCGAATCCCAGCGGGCTCACCCAAAATGTACTTGTTATAGGCGGAAATCAGCGTTAACCGGATCATTAGAACCCAGTGATCGGCCAGCAATGTAGCCAAATCTGTAGCCGATATTTTGTGCCTGGCTTGCGCTCTGCGCATGAGATACAGTCAGGGGGTACCTCACAAATGGTGCTCCGTAGCTGTCTGTTGCACAATAGGAGGGTCGGCGCGGGGGCAGCGTTTGCATCGTGACCATCCGCGGGAAGCAGGGCTAAACCCAATACTGTTCAAATAAGGCGGGATGACAACGCAAAGACGCGAAGATTCGCAAAGACGCGAAGGGGATCTCTGTGTTCTCTGCGGTGCAGCAAACGGCTTATTTGAACAGTATTGCTCCTAGACCTGTTCGTACCCGCAGGGCACGCGCGAACCGCACCTGGTCGCAGGGGCCAGGGCCGCGCGATGGGGCTACCACCTTCCGCTTTTGGCCCGCCGGGACCGATATTACACCAGGCCGCCGCCCGGCGGCGGGCGCACCCGACGGCCTCCCATACCCCACCGCACCTGTGCGCCCGCAGCCACGGCACCCGTATGCCGCATTGGAAAGGACCCTGACCATGCCCCCGATCCCACCCCCCCCACAACCCGGATACGCCCCGGTGAACGGCCTCAACATGTATTATGAGATCCACGGCGCGGGCCAGCCGTTGGTCCTCCTCCACGGCGGGCTGTCGGCCATCGGCTCCTCGTTTGGCCCGCTGCTGCCCGGCCTGGCGGCGACCCGGCAGGTGATCGCCGTTGAGCTACAGGGTCACGGGCACACCGCCGACATCGCCCGCCCGCTGTCGATGGAGCAGATGGCGGAGGACATCGCCGCCCTGCTGGGGCACCTCGGTATCGCCAGGGCCGACCTCTTTGGCTACAGCGTGGGGGCGGGCGTCGCCTTGCAACTCGCCCTCGCCCACCCCGATCGGGTGCGGAAGCTGGTGGTCGCCTCGGTCACCTACAACAGTAGCGGCTTCCATCCCGGCCACTTCGAGGGCATGGCGGGCCTGCAACCCGAAATGCTGGTGGGCACCCCCTGGCACGACGAGTACATCCGCATTGCCCCGCAGCCGGACGATTGGCCCACGCTGGTCAACAAAGTGAAACAACTGCCGATCCCGGACTGGCCGTCCGACGCCATCCGGGCGCTGGTGGCTCCCACCCTGCTCATCATCGGGGACTCCGATATTACCCGTCCCGAACACGCGGTCGAGATGTTCCGCCTGCTGGGCGGGGGCGTCTCCGGCGATGTCTCGGGCCTCCCCCATGCGCAGCTTGCGGTGCTCCCCGGTACCAGTCACACCATGATCGTGGACCGCGCCCATCTGCTGCTGCCGATCATCACCTCGTTTCTCGATGAGCCGCTGCCCGCCGCGCCGTGATCCGCCCGGCCTGCTGGCCTTCCACAGTTTTCCTACAAACGCTATGCCCCGGGCCGGGGACCGCCCTGGCCGAGTCCGCAGGCAGGAGGCACCGCCCGATGTGTCGAAACATCAAGCCCTTATTCAACTTTGAACCGCCGGTCACAGAGGACGAACTGCACGCCGCCGCGCTCCAGTTCGTGCGGAAGATCAGCGGCTTCACCCGCCCCTCCAGGGCGAACGAAGCCGCTTT
>JBBSAN010001177.1:0-1726 GCA_038252265.1 Chloroflexia bacterium | reverse complement strand
CGGTGCCCAGCGGCAAGCTGGGGGCAGGGCGCAGGCCCAGCAAGGCCGTGGCGGTGTAGGTGCGGGGTTGGAGGGCATCGGTGAGCGCCGCTGCCGCGCCGGTGGCAAGGAGCGTCAGCCCCACCAGCCACCACAGCCGCGCCAACCGCTGCCCATAGGCCACGACCGGATGCGCCGGGAGATTGGTTAGCGGTAACGATATAAAACGAGAACGAGAACGTATCACAAGCGCAATCCTCAGGCCCGCTGGCCGAGCTTGCGCTCGGTCCCTTTCAGCAAGCGTTCGATATTATCGCGGTGCAGCAGCACCACCAACAGGCCCGCGGCCAATCCCCACGGGAAAAACCAGAGCGGGATTTGCCGGGTCAAGGCCAGCACCGCCACACAGAGCAAGCCGGTCGAGACCCCAACAATCGAGCCGAGGGAGACATAGCGCGAGACCAGGATCACCCCGATGCCCACGCCAAAGCCGATCAGCGCGGCCAGGGGATGGACCATGATCATCACCCCCACCGCAGTGGCGACCCCGCGCCCGCCGCCCCACTTGCCACTGAATAGCCGGATCCAGATCGACCAGCAATGACCGACGATGGCCGCGACCGCCGCGCCGCCCATCGCCACCCCCAGCCAGGTATCGTCCGGCCAGGGCAGCGCACGGGCCACCAGGATGGGGATGATCCCTTTGGCCGCATCGAGAAGGAACACCACCGCCGCCGCCCGCCGCCCGATCACCCGCAGGGCGTTCGTGGCCCCGGTCTTTCCGCTGCCGTGCTGCCGCAGGTCGCGCCCCAGGCGCAGGCTGACGATCAACCCGTTCGGAATCGCCCCCAGCAGGTATGCCCCCAGCATCAGCAAGCCCAGTTGCAGCCACTCCATCGTTCTGCCCCCCCGTTGTAAGCTAATGATCTGCGGGTTGCCCACCGTGCGTTCAACGGTGCCGCGCCCCTCACCAGCAGCAAAAGTCGGACCACCATCGGGAACGACGGGCACGCGGTTGAATCCTGGTCTGTCGCTATTATACGGCATTCCGCCCCTTTGTTGCAGAAGGCCAACACAGCCGCCCATTCAGCGCAGCGACACGACCCCCGGCGGCGTCCGATGAACGCGCGCGGCCTCGTGCCCTTGAACCCCGTGCCCGGATCGGCTACAATAGACGGCGGATATGACGTACACACACTGGATGCGGCTCTTGCTGGCTGCGTGGCTGATCGGAAGCCTGGCGATGGGCGGGAGCACGGTGCTTGCCCGCCCGGACGGCCCCGGCAGCGCCGATCCCACCCCCAGCAAAGAGGCCCGCAACGTGGCCTTTGGCAAGCCGGTCTTCCTCAGCACCAATGGGGCCGATACCCCCATGCCGGGTTTCCCCACGGCCAGCCTCGCCGCGCCCGCCGTCACCGATGGCAACCTGAACCTGGCCCCGGTCGAGAGCGGCGGCCCCGGCGGGATGCTCCTCTTCTACAACCCCACCTGGGGCCGCACCCTGGCGATCACCATCACCATCGATCTCCAGGGCAGTTTTAACGTCACGAGCATCCGCTATAACCCCGGCAACGGCGCGGCGGCCCTGGCGCTGCCCGACACGATCACCACCCCGCTGGGCAGCAGCACTCCCACCCCGCCCGACGGACCCGGCGGGGCCTGGACGACCCAGACCGGCGCGTTCACCGGCGAGGCGATCACCGTGGTCCTGCACAAGACGCGGGGGCTGGCCGACCTGGGGGTGCTG
>JBBSAN010001176.1:0-1730 GCA_038252265.1 Chloroflexia bacterium | reverse complement strand
CTGATCTGCCGACGGCCACACCTGTTAGGCGCAGAGCGACAGCCCGCTCGCAAGTAACTTTGCCATCGTATTGCCTCACATAAGAATCTTACCGAAACGGGATCGTTGCTTCATATTAGGATCTTACTTTACTTCCCGCATCTTGCGCCAGTTCGTCAAGGTTCATGCTGACTTCAGCTGGGGCGTTGCTCAGGAGGGGGTGCGGGGGCACCTGGGTGCCTCCGCCGCTGGCGTCCGCAGTTAGGGTAGCCGCCGCGGGCCGGGAAGCCAGTTGCCACAAGATGTGTTGGGCAGCCTCGATTTGGCGGAGCAAGTGCACCGGGTTGAGGTTGAGATAGAACTGGCGTAGACGTGTTTTGACTTCCTCGGCTACGACCGGGGAGTCAAGGACCCGCTGGTAGGGCGTCTGGGCCTGAGCGTAGGTTTTCTTGACCCGCGCGCCGTGACGTTCTTTGGCCACGAGCACCATGACCGGCTGGAAGAAGTTGATATACAGGCGCAGCGGGCGATAGAGGGCGTTGAGGGCGTCACAGGCGCGCTGCCCCTCGAAGCGGTCATAACCGATGAACTGGCGCACGGTAGTCCAGTTCTTCTGCTCGATGTGCGCTTGGTCATTCTTGCGATAGGGCCGCGCCCGCGTGAACGTGATATGCTGTTGCTCGCAGTAACGCTTGAGGTCGCCATTGATGAACTCGGCGCCATTGTCGGAGTCCAACCCCAGCAAGCGGAAGGGCAACCGCCGGCGGCAACCGTCTATCGCGGCACTAACCGTGGCTTGGCTGCGGTTGAGCAGGCCCCCGAACTCGTTCCAGCGGGTCTCAATGTCAATCATGTTCAGGCTGTGCAGGTACGCACCTTCGGTGCTGGTGCCGCAATGCGCCACCAAATCCACCTCCATAAAGCCGGGCGTCTGCTCATCCCACTGCGCGAAGGTGCGGATCGGAATGCTGTGCTTGAGCAAGGTGCCGGGCTTGGTCGTGCCCCGTCCGTGCGGCCGGCTCTGCTGGCGCGTCCGCTGCAACAGCCGATCCACCGTCGCCGCACTCATGCTGACCAACAGCGCCCGCGTCTCCGCATCCAACACCAATTCACCGTGCCGCTCCAACGCCTCCACATACATGGCCAACACCGGCGCCAGCCGCTTGCCGCAGATGCCGTTCGCAGCCCGCCACACCACCTCGAGGGCCGCCCGCACGCGCCCGTTGTACTTGCGCGGCCGCGGCTGGCGCCCCCGCTTCGCCCGCGGCGGATGGTTCAGCAACTGGATCGCATACTTCCGGTGGTAGCCCGTTGTCACCACCAACTCGTCCAAGATACGCCGCTTGTCGGCCCGGCTCCCCAACGTGTAGCGCGGCCGCAGCTCCCGGATCAGTTCCTGTCTACTCGTCAAACTCATCATGCCTCACCTTCTCCCAGTTCTGTGGTTGTGCAGAACCAGGTAAGATTATTCCGTGAGGCAACGATCTCCGCAAAGTAAGCTTTCCAATGAGGCAATTCGACCATGTGACGCTTGTCATTGTTATACTCACAATGAAACTGATCTGTGCTGTTTTCCGGCCATGCACCTGTTGTCTGCTGGTCACAGGACCGAGGCGTCGCTGCCAGCATTTTCACACCGTCGTATCTATGCGGTTGCCCGGAGGCGGGACCGGGTCCACCACTCAGACTAGAAGACATTGCCTGCGTGCCACAATGTATGATCCAAAAATAGATGTTGCACCACTGCCCGT
>JBBSAN010001175.1:0-1733 GCA_038252265.1 Chloroflexia bacterium | reverse complement strand
GCTAATCCAGGGACTTTGAGGCAGGTCTAGATTCACGAACCGATACCATTGCAATCCAAAGCAGCAGTTGCTATAATGCGGTAGCACCTTTGCGCGATCCTCCGGTCACCCTCCCCTACCACGCGGACCCCGGTCCCAGCACCCGATTCTACCGACCCCGAGCGCCGACGGGGGCGCTCACCTGATCCCTCTGGAAAGGAACCAACCGAATGAAGACGATGACCCGCAGCAGGGCGCTCTTAGCTGTGGTCATGGCCGCTGGCCTGGCACTTACGTGGATAGTCGGCAACATCGGATCGGTCGCAGGACACGCTGCGGCGACGGTGCCTGGTCCCAAACTCGTCCTGGCCTTTTTCTACCCCTGGTACGGCCCCGGCTCGTTCGATCAGGGCAAGACCAGCGACCGCCCCACCATCCCCTATATTTCGGACCACGCCGACGTGATCGACCGCCAGATTACCGAGGCTCAGGCGGCAGGGATCGATGGCTTTATTGTCGAGTGGGCAGGCACGGGCGATATCACCGCCAACAACTTCCCCCTCCTCTTCGCGGCGGCGGCCCGGCACAATTTCAAGATCACCTTCTATCTGATCACCGACTCGGTCCGCCAGCGCGGCGATCTGGTCGCCCAGCTCCAGGGCTTGCTGAACCAGTACAGCGGACAGGACACCTTTCTGCACTGGAACAACAAGCCTGCCTTTTTTGTCTGGGCACCCGGCGCGCTGCCCGGCGGGGTCAACGGCTGGCGCGACGTGCGCCGCCAGGTGGACCCCAATAACCAGCAGATCTGGTCGGTCGAGACCACCGACAGCGCCTATCTGGACGTGTTCGACACGATCCACCTGTTCAGCGGCGGCAAGTGGGATGCCAAGAACAACTTTGCCGGGGTGAACAACCAGTTCCGGGGCATCGTGGACTCCTACAACCGGGCGCACCCCGGTGCCCAGCGCCTGTGGACCGCCGGGGTCATTCCCGGCTGGGACGAGACGCGCCTGAACCGCAATAACCCCGGCGATATCGTCCTGGTGGACCGCAAGAACGGCGACACCTACGCCGCCTCCTGGCAGAGCGCGATCCGGAGCAACCCCGAATGGGTCACGATCACCAGCTACAACGAATGGTTTGAGGGGACGCAGATCGAGCCGAGCGTCACCTACGGCAATAAGTATCTGGACCTGACCCGCACCTGGGCCTGCCAGTACAAGGGCGGCTGCGGACAGCCGGTCGCGCCCCCGCCGCCGACCGCGCCCCCGGTGCCCCCCCCATCGGGCACCTGCGAAAACTTCCCGCAGACCGGGCAGCAGGCGTGCGGCAAATTCCTCGCCTACTGGAAAGGCCATGGCGGCTTGGCCCAGCAAGGCTACCCCATTTCGGGCGAACTTCAAGAGAAGAGCGACCTCGACGGCAAGACCTACACCGTGCAATACTTCGAGCGCGCCCTCTTCGAGCTACACCCGGAGAACGCGGGCACCCCCTACGAAGTGCTGCTGGCCCAACTCGGCACCTATCGCTACCAGGCCCGCTATCCCGGCGGCCCGCCCAACCCGGCCCAGAACCAGCAGGCCGGACATCTCTTCCCCGAAACCGGGCACTGGGCCGGGGGGGCCTTCTATAGCTACTGGACCGGGCACGGCGGGCTGGCCCAGCAGGGCTTCCCCCTGACCGACGAGTTCCAGGAAACCTCGGACCTCGACGGCAAGACCTACATCGTGCAATAGTTCGAGCGGGCCGTG
>JBBSAN010001174.1:0-1733 GCA_038252265.1 Chloroflexia bacterium | reverse complement strand
CCAACCGGCTGTGGAAGTTCCCGACGCGGTTTATCGGCGCGGGGATCGCGATCGCCGTGTTCCCCTACCTGGCTGAGCACTACGCCAAGAGCGACAAGGCGGGGTTCCGGCGGGACTTTTCCTTTGCCATGCGCAACACGCTGTTTCTGACGATGCCCCCGGCGCTGGTGATGATGCTGCTGGGCGATCCCATAAACCGCTTGCTCTTCCACTTGGGCGAGGCTACCTACCAGGCCACGGCGGACGCGCTGTTTTGGTATAGCGTGGGGATTGTGCCGCTGTCGCTGGTGTACATCCTGGCGCGGAGTTTCTACGCGCGGCACGACACGGTTACCCCGGTGTGGGTGGGGGTGTCGTCGGTGGCGGTGTGCGTGATCGCGGCCTTCCCGCTGGGGCGGCTGATGGGCGTGGGTGGGCTGGCGCTGGCGACCTCCGCGGCGAATGTCGCCAACGCGGGGCTCCTGGCCTGGGTGCTGCAAAAGCGGGTGGGGGGCCTCGACGGGCGGCGGATCACCCAGGGGCTGCTGCGGCAGGCGCTGCCGGTGGCGGCCTTCGGAGTCGTCTGCTGGGGGGGCCTGCAGTGGTCGTATCAGGTGTTTGGCAAGGACGGCACGGGCGCGAAGCTGATGGCGGTCTTCGGGCCGATGGCGGCGGCGACGGCGGTCTTTTTGGTGCTGGCGTGGCTGCTGAAGGTGGAGGAGTTGCATACGGCGCTGGGGCTGGTGGGGAGGAAGTTTCGGAAGAGGTAGAGGGCGCGGGTGACGGCCACGGCGTACGGCTCTGCTGAGGCTACGGGGCAGGCCGGGTGGACATTGCGGCGGACCGCAAAGTCCACCCCTACAGTACGGCAAGGGCATACGGCCGGCGGGGGACGTAGCCCCCGCCCTACAAACGGCTACGGCCCGGAGGCCGTCGTTTCCCCTCGCACTCCCCGATGTGCTATAATTCCGGGCAAGTCTTTACCCCCCTTGAGAGGATAACGCGCTGATGAAGCATACTATCTCCGCTCTGGTCGAGAACCGGCCCGGCGTTCTCGCCCGTTGCGCCTCCTTGTTTGCCCGCCGCGGTTTCAATATCGATAGCCTCGCCGTCGCCGAGACGGAGGACGCTACCGTCTCGCGGATCATCCTTACCGTCACCGGCGATGACCGGGTGCTGGAGCAGATTTGCCGGCAACTGGAGAAGCTGGTGGATGTCATCAAGGTGCTGGACCACACCCAGGACCTCACCGTGGAGCGGGAACTGTGCCTGATGAAGGTGCGCGTGGACCGCAAGACGCGGGGGGACGTCATGCAGGTGGCCGATATCTTCCGCGGCGAAATCGTGGACGTGGGGGCCGGCACGGTGATGATCGAGCTGACCGGCGATACCTCCAAGATTGACGCCTTCGTGGAACTGATGACGGAGCACGGCATCACCGAGCTGGTGCGGACCGGCAAAGTGGTGCTGGCGCGCGGCATGCAGCCTAGCTAGCGGTTGGCGCGGGCGGAGATTGGGGCGGACGCAGCGTCCGCGCGAGTACGCCGAAATTCCGCCCCTACAACGGCAGGCAACGGCGGGGACTGCCGCCCTAACCCGGTTTTGAAACCGATTCTAGCACGGCACTGAGGTGAGTCGCTGTGGCGAGGATCAACCTGCGTACGATGGGCGTCCTGCTGGTTCTGGCCGGTATCCTGACGGCTTTGGGGGCCTGTGGCCGGGGCGACAAAGAGGCCGAGGCCGCCGCGCAGGTG
>JBBSAN010001173.1:0-1734 GCA_038252265.1 Chloroflexia bacterium | reverse complement strand
TTGATCCCGAAGATATAGACGTTGTCCTTTACGTAGAGGGGCGGGAAGTGCGCCGGGTCGGCCTGCATGATGGCGAGATCCAGCGTCTTGGTGAGATCTGCCGGGCGGACGGCTCCGAGGTAGGCATAGCCGATGCCGTCGGCGTGGAACCGGGTCAGGCTGGCCGTGTCGGTGAGGATGTGCGAAGCGGCGGCCACGTTGCGCGCCTCCGCCCACAGTTCGATCCCGCCCGGCCCCATCTCCGACCCGGTGCTGAGCGGGGGCAGGCTGACATGCCGCCCGGTCAGCAGGGGAATCCACATCCCGGCATCGGTGGCGGTGACGGCCCGGCCCACGTAGGAGACTTCCGAGCCGATCAAGAAGCGAGCGTCGGGGGGCGTGTTCGTCTTGATCCACTCCATCGCCTGCAAGTCGGCATCGGCTACATAGTCGGAGTTGATCGAATAGTCGATGTTGAGCGCGCCGGGGTTGCGGGCCAGCAGCAGCAGGGCCAGTACCAGCGGTACGATGGTCGCCAGCCGCCCGGTCTGGGTGGCTCGCAGGCGAGGGCCGTGCGCCCGCAGCCACAGCGCGCCCGCTTCCAGCACCCAGGCCAACCCGGCCCCGGCCAAGGCCCCGAAGGGGATGTAGAGGGCGATGCCGACAGTGAACGTCGAGATGGCCCCGCTGCCGGGCAGGCCGATGGTGGACGGGACCGCCGCGAGGATGACCAGCGCCGTCCACAGCCCGACCAGCACCCCCGCCCACGCGCCACGCCACAGGCCCCCGGTCAGCGTCGCCGTCGAACGCCCGCTGCGGATCACCCGCACCGCCCCGGCGATCAGCAGCACGAAGCCCAGCAAGGCCAACCCCGGCAGCAGTTGGCCGATCCATTGCCCCAGAAAGGTCGGCGCGTTGTACTCGGCCAGGTATTCCGGCGGCGCGCCGCGCAGGCGGGCCAATAGGCCCTGGATATAGTTTGCCAGCAGATTGAGCATCCAGGGCAGGCCGAGCAACCCGCTCAACAGGGCCACGGCGAGCGCCCGGCTGTAGAGGCCGCGCACGAAGGCGACCCAGCCCCCGGCCAGGTTCTTCAGGTAGGCCCGCCCCATCCGCCGCGCCTGCCCCAGCCGGTCGCGGGAGGCCAGGCTGCCCCGCGCCGTCTCGACCACGAGGAAGGCGAGCGCGAACAGGGCATAGAAGATCACCACGCGGTAGTGGGTGAAAAAGAGACCGGTCGCGCCCAGCACCGCGATCAGCAGCCGCCCGACCCAGCCGCGCCACTCCCGCGTTTTCCACGGTTCGCCGCCGCCCGTCGCCAGCACCGGGCTGGTCGGGAAGCGGTGGGTGCGCCCCGGATCGGGGCCGTCGCTGGGCAGCGGCTGGCGGCTGAAGCGCCAGCGGCGGGAGGGGCGTTCGACGGCGCGCATAAACCAGACCAGGGCGAACGGCAAAAGTACCTGCCCGGCTAACTGGGTATAGCGGCCCCAGTTCACATAATAGGTCGGCATGGCACTGATGAAGCCGACCGCTACCGCCGCGAACAGCCCGGCCAGGCGGCTGCGGAACAGTTCGCGCCCCAGGAAATAGGCCGCCGGAACCGCCAGCGCGTTGAGGATCTGCCCCACGGCCAGCACCGCCCCCCAGGACGGCATCCCGGTCAGCCAGGCCCAGACCGCGGCCAGGGTGTGGAAGCCGAAGTGGTAGGTGAAGCTGTCCACTGGCTCGTAGGGGCGATAGGTGGACGGCACCCCC
>JBBSAN010001172.1:0-1736 GCA_038252265.1 Chloroflexia bacterium | reverse complement strand
CTATAACACTCCCCCGCAAGTGTGGGGTGGGGAGAGCGCGTGTGCTCACCAATGGGGCACAACCCTGGCGCGGGGAAACCCTACCAAACACACGGATCGCGCCAATAACGGCAAGCACGGGTATGCCCCGTTGGATAGCTTACCAGGTGAGCAAGGCACCTTCTGTCAATTGTGCGGTGCCTGGCGCGGTGAACTGGGCCAGGAACCGACGCTCGATTTGTACCTGGCCCACCTGGTCGAAGTCTTCCGCGCGGTGCGGCGCGTGCTCCGCCCCGATGGGACGCTCTGGCTCAACCTGGGCGATAGCTACAGCATGGATAGCAAGTGGGGGGGCTACAGTGGCGGGGTGCCGAAGCAAGACAGCCGCAAAGTCGGCTACACCCGCCCGCGCCGCACGACGGGCTTAGGCGACAAGCAGTTGATGGGCGTGCCGTGGTGGGCAGCGTTCGCCCTCCAGGCCGATGGGTGGTGGTTGCGCGCCGACATCATTTGGCACAAACCCAACGCCCTGCCGGAAAGCGTCACCGACCGTCCGACCAAGGCCCATGAATATCTGTTCCTCCTGGCGCAACAGGCACGCTATTACTACGATGCCGACGCGATTAAAGAGCCGACCAGTCCGAACACGCATAGCCGAGGAACCGGTCTCTATCCCAAACTTGCCGCCGCGCCGGAGGAGAGCCGCGCGAACGAAAGCTGGGCACGCTCGACCACTGGCACCGTCATCGAACGCAATAAGCGGTCGGTCTGGACCATCCCCACCGACCCGTATCCCGATGCGCATTTCTCGACCTTCCCCGCCGCCCTGGTGGAACCCGCTGTCCTGGCGGGCAGCCGGCCCGGTGATACGGTGCTGGATCCGTTCTGTGGCAGCGGGACGACCCTTGCTGTGGCCGTGACCTGGCGGCGGCGGGCCGTGGGCTGTGAACTCAACCCAACGTATGCCGCCTTGACCGAGACCCGCCTCGCCCACGTCACTCCGATCAATTTGGATCTTGTGGGGGTAGCGCCGGATCGGGCGACAGCGGGTCAAGCGCCGCTGTGGGATGAGATGTCCGCATGATGCATGTGAGCCGTCTGGACCTCACTGGCGAACCCGCGCTGGTGGACGCTGCGGGCCAGCGCCATCGCCTACCGGAGCTGGTGACGACGATCGCCGAGCTGGAAGGGCAGTGGGGCCAGGCCTGTGCCACCCCTGGCCCGGTGGCCGCCGCCATCGCGCGGATCTTGGAGCAGAGCCTGGCCCGCCGCTACGTGTTGGTCTACCTGCTCGACAGCCAGCGCTGGCCGCAGCGGATGGGAGGGCGGTATGTCCCTACGAACTGATCCGCCCGCCGGGATCCCGGCCCCCCGGCCCGCGAATGCCCTCCTGAGCGCGGCGTTAGAGTATGCGAGCGTCTATCACCTGCCGGTCTTCCCCTGCCAGCCACGCGGGAAGACCCCCCTGACCCGCAACGGCTTCAAGGATGCGAGCCGCGACCCTGCCGTTATTCGCACCTGGTGGCAACGCTGGCCGACGGCGAACATCGGCACGCCGACCGCAGGACTCCTGGCCCTCGACACTGATGTGGCCCCGGTGGATGGCCGCCCCTGGCGACGGGCCGCCGCCCCGGACCTCCTCCCCCCCACCTGGCAACAGCGCACGCCGCGCGGCGGCCTGCATGACATCTACCGCCGATCGGGGAGCAAACTGGGCAACAGCGCGGGCAAGATTGCGCCGGGGGTGGATGTGCGCG
>JBBSAN010001171.1:0-1747 GCA_038252265.1 Chloroflexia bacterium | reverse complement strand
GTTGGCGCAATACACCCCGCCCACCGGGTGGCTCCGGGGGGGGGGGGGTTGGGGGTGGGGGGTGGGTGCTGGTATTTCTCCCAACCCCCAACCCCTAACCCCCAGCCCCTAATCGTCCAAGCCGGGCACGGGGAAGCGGCGGCACAGGGCGGCGACTTCCTGGCGGACCCGGTCGAGGATCGCGTCGTCCTGCGGGTGCTGGAGCACGTCGAGGATCCAGTGCCCCACCAGATCCATCTCCGGCACGCCAAAGCCCCGGCTGGTGACCGCCGGGGTGCCGACCCGGATGCCGCTGGCGTGGGCCGGGGGCTGCGGGTCGAACGGGATGGCGTTCTTGTTCACGGTGATGCCCACCGCGTCAAGCGCCGCCTCGGCCTGCTTGCCGGTGACGCCGAGCGGGCTGACATCGACCAGGATCAGGTGGTTGTCGGTGCCGCCGCTGACCAGGCGTAACCCCCCCTGCTCCAGCACCGTCGCCAGCCGCCCGGCGTTCGTCACGATCTGCCGGGCATACTGCGTGAACGCGGGCTGCAACGCCTCGCGGAAGGAGACCGCCTTGCCCGCGATGACATGCATCAGCGGGCCACCCTGCACGCCGGGGAAGGTGCTCTTGTCCACCGCCTTGGCGAACTCCGCCTTGCAGAGGATCATGCCGCCCCGAGGGCCGCGCAGCGTCTTGTGCGTGGTGGTGGTGACAATATGCGCGTGCGGGATGGGCGAGGGGTGGACCCCGGCGGCGACCAGCCCGGCGATGTGGGCCATATCGACCAGGAATATCGCGCCCACACTGTCCGCGATTTCCCGCAGGCGGGGGAAGTCGAAGATGCGCGAATAGGCGCTGGCCCCGGCGATGAGCAGCTTGGGCCGCACTTCCAGCACCGACGCGGCGAGTGCGTCATAGTCCAGCCGTTCGGTCTCCTGGTTCACGCCGTAGGACGAGGCCTTGAAGAACTGGCCGGAGAAGTTGATGTGGTAGCCGTGAGTCAGGTGGCCGCCGTGGGCCAGGCTCATCCCCATTAGCGTGTCGCCCGGCTGGAGCACGGCCATGTAGGCGGCCATGTTGGCCGTCGCCCCCGAATGGGCCTGCACGTTGACATGCTCGGCCCCGAACAGCTCTTTGGCCCGGTCCTGGGCCAGCCGCTCGGCGATGTCCACATATTCGCAGCCGCCGTAATAACGTCTGCCGGGGTAGCCCTCGGCGTACTTGTTGGTCAGCACCGAGCCGACGGCCTCGCGGACCGCCCGGCTGACATAGTTCTCGGAGGCGATCAGTTCGATTTTCATCCGCTGGCGATTTTCTTCCTGGCGGATGGCCTGGGCGATTTCGGGGTCGGTCTCGGCCAGCGAGGGTTCGCGGTGCGCCTGGGCGTGCCCGTTGGTGGGCAGGGCAGCGGGCGCGGGGGTTTGCGTTTCTAGGGTGTCCAATAGTTGCTCCTTTCCTGGCGCGGCGCGGGGGACGACAACGGTTCCTTCCCAAAAGGTGCCGCGTCTCATTATACGCCGGGGCGCAGGGAGCGTCAACACGATTGCGGAGTGCGGAGTGCGGAATGCGGAATGCGGTTTGAGGTTTGAGGGACGCGGGGTGCGATGGGAGGGTAATGGGTCAGACTCCTTACCCCCTGCTCCGACTGTGTATAATGATCCCAGGAATCTGGTTCTTCATCACTTTTGGTGAAAGGTTCGAGACTGGCCCCACCTGAGGGCCAAACCGGGCGCTGCAACGGGAACGGGTCCCCACTTCACTGCG
>JBBSAN010001170.1:0-1749 GCA_038252265.1 Chloroflexia bacterium | reverse complement strand
GTTCTTGTCGCCGCCCGCCAGGGTCAGCGCCCGTTCGGTGTCGTGCGAGTCGATCAGGTTGAACGACGCCTGCAACGCCGGAGCCGGATAGTCCTCGCGCACCGAGGCCAGTTGCGCGTCGAAATCCACTGGACTCAGGTCGCCGCCCGCGAAAAAGCCCAGCGCCGCCCCCCGGAAGCGATAGTTCATCACCCCGTCCCACTGGTCGCCGCCCAGCCAGGGTGCGGCGTTCTGCCAGAACTCGCCCACGATCAGCGTGTCGGGATAGGCCCCCTTCACCGCCGTGCGGAAGGCGCGCCAGTAGTCATAGCCCTTTTGCTCCGCCGCGTCCAGCCGCCAGCCGCCCGCGCCGAGGTTCAGCCAGTGCTGGGCCACCGAGTCCTTGCTTTTGAAAATGAACTGCTCCACCACGTCGTTCTCGGCCAGTTGCGGTAGCGTATCGTAGCCCGACCAGCTCTGGTAGGCGCTGGGCCAGTTCGTGAAATTGTACCAGCTAAAGTAGGGTGAGCTTTTGTCCTCGTCGGCCCCCACGGTGGGATAGCGCCCGTACTTGTCGAAATAGACGCTGTCACTGCCGGTGTGGTTGAACACGCCATCAAGCACCACATGGATATTGCGCTTCCCGGCTTCGCTGACCAGTTGCCCCCAGACCGCGTCATCCCCGAAGCGGGCGGCGATCTTCAGATAGTCGCGGGTGTCATAGCCGTGGTTGGACGGCGAGTCGAAGATCGGGTTGAAGTAGATGACCGTCACGCCGAGGCCCTGCAAATAGTCCAGCTTGGCGATCACCCCCGCCAGGTCGCCGCCGAAGAAGTCATCGCCGCCGGTCGGCTTGTCGCCCCAGGCATGGGTGACGGTCTTGCCGCCGTAGATGAATTCCCCGGCCTGGGGGTCGTTGCTGCTGTTGCCGTTGTTGAAGCGGTCGGGAAAGATCTGGTAGACCACGGCATCCTGCATCCACGACACGCCTTTAAATGCCGGGTCATACACGGTGATCAGGTAGTCGTCGTCGGTCGCGTTGGGGCGGGCAAAGCCCAGGCCACCGTCGCGCCGGGGGTCGTCCTGGTAGATCGCCTGCGCCGCGCCGTCGTGCGCGATCATCCGGTACCACAGCACGGTCGGATAGTCGGGCGCGGTCACCTTCACTTCCCACAGGTTGTCGCTGCCTGCCACCGGCGTCATCGGCATCAGCGTTTCTTTCGCTTTGGTGTTGTCCCACAGCCGCAGCGTGGCCCCGGTCAGGTCGCCGGGGGCGGTTTTGAGCCGCAGAGTGACCACCGTGCCGGGTGTGACCGGGCCGTCGGGGGCGCGGAACTGGGCATCGCGGCTATAATGGAGCAGCGCGTCGCGGTTAACCTGCCCGTCCCCCTGTGGCGCGGGGATGGGGGCGCTGCCTGTCGCTGTGGCCGCTGCCGGGGCGACCGTCGCCGCGCCGGGGGCCGTGGCCGCAGGCGGAATTGTCGGGGTTGGGCCGGGCGCGGGCGGGTTGGGATTGAGGTCGCAGGCGGCCAGCAGCAGCGCGAGGCTCAACAGCAGCCCGGCCAGCGCGCTCCCTCGGCGGGTACGCTCGTGGGGTCCTTCGGTGGTCATTCGTGTGTATCCTGTTCTGGCAGATAGGTATGCTGCCCGGTCGCCCGCCCCCCAATTGGGCGGCGGGGTTGTTTAAGATTGTAAGCCCCCGGCAGAGAGCTTCTTCGCGAATAATAAGGGGGAAAGAGACCAGCAAAATGACAACGATACGGTTGGTGG
>JBBSAN010001169.1:0-1757 GCA_038252265.1 Chloroflexia bacterium | reverse complement strand
TCCCGCTCGGCCCGGCCATCGTCGCGGCGGGCCTGCTGGCCGAAGACCCGCTGCTGGACCTGTTGTTGAGTGTGCCGCAGCCCGCCCGGCGCACGCTGGGCCATCGGCTAGCCGTGGTGCTGGGTTGGGGAGCCGGGCTGGGCCTGAGTCTCCAGGCGGGAGCCGCGTGGGCGGGCATTGCGTTGCCGCAGGCGGGCCCCACCCAGACGTTGATCTGGGTGACCCCGCTGATCTTGTATACCGGCCTGGCGACAGCGGGGGCCCTGATCCGGGGCCGGATGCTGGACGGGGTCACGCTGGCTCTGGCCGTCTGGACGGGGAGCCTGCTCACCCTGCCGCTGCTGCGGGTCGCCTGCGCCGAGGCCCCTGCCTCGGGCTGTCTGCTCGCCCTGGCGAGCCCGGCCATGACCCAACTGCTGCCGACCGATCCGCTCTGGCTGCTGAACCGCGGCCTCTGGTTGGGCGTGGGCAGCCTGCTGCTCAGTCTGGGTTGGGTACTGACCCAGCAGGAAGAACGGCTGCTCGCTGCTGTCGGGAGCGAATAGGAGAGAAAGCATGCGTGATCTGTGGGCGGTGGCCCGCACCGAATGCCGCCTGGCCTGGCGACGGCGCTCGTTCTGGGTCAGCCAGACGTTAGCCCTCTTCCCGATCCTGCTCTACGTTGTCAGCGACTCGAGCCCGGTGGGACTAGAAATCATCACCGTGACGATCGGCCAGTTGTTGATGTTTGAGTTGTTTGTTCTACCGATTGCGCTAGCGCCGGCGATCAGCCGCGACCTGGGCGAGGGCGGCGACATCTTGTGGGCGACGCCGCTCGACGCGGGTACGCACCTGGCGGGGGTCGTGCTGGGCCTGGGGCTGGCGTTGCTGCCGGTCCTGGTCGGGCAACTGGCGCTGCGGACGCTGGCGATGGGGCTGCTGGGTGGGAGCGGGCTGGAACTACTCTGGACGGTGGGGCTGCCCCTGCTGATGGTGGGCCTGACCATCGGCTTGTTGGGGACCGTAGGACTGGGGCTGCTCCTGCGGCGCACCCTGCTGATCGTGATCGGCAGCCTCGCCTTCTGGATCGGTTTCTACCTGATCCTGGGGCCGACCCGCACGCCGGGCCTGACGGTGCTCCACTTCTACGGCGTCCTGTTCCAGTGGATGCAGCCCTCGGCGGCGCTGGGCATTCAGCTGTACCAGCCGCTGATCGGCGGTTTCGCCCTCATGCTGCTGGCCCTGGCGGGCGGGGTGGGCCTGGGCGCACTGGGGACCGCGCTCCTGACCGACCGGCGGCGCAGCGTGCGCCGGGTCCTGCCGCTGGGTGCCTTGGCGCTGGTAAGCCTCGGTGTCGGTATCGGCGGGTATGGGTGGTTCAGCCGTGCCGCCGCCACGCAAGCGACCCCGGTCTCGCCACTCGACATCCAGCCGGAAGCGTGGACGGTCCAGGCCGCTACGTTGGACGCCACGGTGGAGTGGGCGCAGGGGCGCATCAACGGGCACTCAACGCTGCAGCTGGTCTCCACCCGGCCCCGGACCGACACCCGGCTGATGTTGCGGCTCAACCCCGGCCTCGCTATGAGTACCGCCACCGCCCAGACCGGGGCGTTCACGGCGGCGCTCCCGATCCGGCAAGCAGGGGACAGCGTGGAACTGACCCTGCCCCCCCCCCCCCCCCCCCCCCGGACGCGGGGGCGACACGGGGGCGGGACCCCCCGCCCGCCCCGGGGGGGGTTGCAAGTGGACGGCGGGGGGGGGGGGGGGGGGTCGGGTGG
>JBBSAN010001168.1:0-1760 GCA_038252265.1 Chloroflexia bacterium | reverse complement strand
TAGATTTTAGATTTTAGATTCTAGATTTTGGATTGGATCGTGGTGCGCCTATTATAGCATTTTCTGGGCGGAGGGCGGGCGAGGTGGGGCAGGGTGCCTGGTGGGCGGGCCGACCCTCGGGGCCACGGGCGCGGCGGTCGGGGCGGGGGTCGGCGCGACGACGGGCACCCCGGCTGCGGAGAGGGGCAGCGCCCCCCGCTTGTAATACGCCGCCGCCTGGTCGCGCAGATAGCCGCCATCATCGGTGTAATTCGTGCATTGATCCTGCCCCCGGCCCCAGAGGATGCCGACCACCCCCGCATCGATCCAGCTTTGCAAGTGGGCCGCGCCGTCGCCCAGGAAATAGACCGAGCGGTTGTCGCGGAAGTGGCCCGGCGCATTGTTCTGGCTGGCGGCCACGGTGTTGCCCATTGGTACCTGCCAGAGCACGCTCCGCAGCCCCGTCCCGGCGCTCACCGCCCCCAGCCAGGCCCGGTAGCGAGCGAAGTTGGGCAGGGTGGTGTCGGTGGGGTCCCACCAGTGCGCGCCGCCGTCGTTCGCCATGATCCGGTACCAGTCGGCGTCACGGTCGCTGGGGTCGGCAAAGACCAGATCCCAGCCCCGCAGGCCCGGCGGGTTGCCCCGGATGCCCGCCGTGTTGAGGAAGGCGGCGGTGGTCTGGCCCACCTGGACGGGGTCGGTGGCCGGGTCGCGGCTGGTGCTGATGTCCACGTTGGTGCTCCAGTGCGAGGCGTGGATCGCCAGCAGCACGTTGGGGGCCAGCGTGTCGCGCAGGTGGAGCAACGCCTGGGCGAAGCCTTGCACCGTGTCGGGATAGCCCTTGACGCCGGGGTAGCTCGATCCGGTCACGGCGGCAGGAATGCTGGCGGCGCTGTTGCCCCCGGCCAGCACCCGGCGCTGCATGTAGCCCCAGAAGTCCGGCTCGACATGGATGAGGACCGGCTTCCCGTATTCGGCGCTCCGTTGCATCAGGAGGGCGAAGTCGGCAAAATAGGCGGCCATCGTGCCAGGGTTGTTCAGGTTGGTGAAATCCCACTCACCCTCATCGGCCCCGGCCTGTGGCTGCGAGTAGCGCAACTGGTAGTAGGTGAAGACCGGCAGGGTGCCGATCGCGTGGCTGGCGTTCATGTAATCGCGGGCGAAACCGCCGTCGCCCGGCCACCACGTCGCCCAGCCGTTGCCGGTGTTGGCCCCGCCGGTCAGGTATTGATACCGCGCATTCCAGGGCACGCCGCTGTCGCGCATCCAGCCCAACTCGCCCGGCTGGCTGCCCAGCCCCATCCAGAAGGTGGGCGGCAGACCCGCAGGCAGGGGACCGAGGGCGGCGGGTGGGGTAGGGGAGGGAGCAGCGTTCGCGGGGGCGGCATAACCGCCGAAGGGGAGCAGCAGGGCCAGCAGGCCGCCCAGCAGCCCGATCAGGTGCTTGTTCATGGGTCCGATAGGTTCTCGTTCTTTCCGTGTTCTGTGCTGCCGCGCCAACGAATCCTGAGCAGCGGGGCTAACGTCCAGGTGAGCCGTAGCTCGTACTGACAGGGTTGATTATACCCGGCCTGCCTGCTAGCCGCAATAGTACTTATCGGGGATACGACGGGAACACAAATCCCGGCCCGCCGAAGCGAACCGGGACTTGTGCCACCAAGGAAGGAAGGAACCTGAATACACCAGGCGGTTTGTGGCTCCCCAACCACGCCGCGCCCGGCGAAGGAATTAGCAAAGGGTTATATGCGGCTTAACGACTGCCAAGCGTGACGGTAATCGTC
>JBBSAN010001167.1:0-1783 GCA_038252265.1 Chloroflexia bacterium | reverse complement strand
GGGGAGGGGGGGGTCCGCACGGGTGGCGATGACCAGGCGCATTTGGGGGGGCAGGTGCTCGAGCAGAAAGGCGAGGGCCTGGTCCACCGGGTTGGCGTCAATCACATGGTAGTCGTCGAGGACCAGGACGAACGGGTCCGGGAGGGTGGTAATTTCATTGAGCAGCGTCGTCAGCAGGGCTTCGGTGGGCGGGGGCTGCGGGGCTTGGAGCACGCGCAACACCCCTTCTCCCATATTCGCCGCAATCGTCCGTACAGCCGCGACGAGGTACGTCAGAAAGCGGGCCGGGTCGCTATCCCCTTCGTCCAGCGACAGCCAGGCCACCTGCCGATCGCACCCCGCGACCCAGGCGCTGACCAGGGTGGTTTTCCCAAAGCCGGCTGGGGCCGAGATGAGGGTCAGTTTGCGATGCAGCCCCGCGTTGAGCCGCGCGATCAGGCGGGGGCGGGGGACCACGTTAGGCGGTGGTGGGGGGATATACAATTTAGTGGCTAAGATGAGGGTAGACATCGATCAACTCATGAGCGTTCGCCACTGAGCAAGGGTGGGCCTGCCGTGCCCGGATTTGGTGGGATGAGTGGACCACTCGCTCATTTTCGCCAAGTGGCAGCTTTGTCCGGTCCACCCTTCCGTTGTATGATACCACACTGCCCCCCTGGCAGACCACGCTGCCCGCTACCACGCTACCACGGCCAGCCAACGCCCCAATCTCGCCTTACGGGTCGCGCCCGCCGACACTCAGCACAGCCAACACCGCCCCGCCGAAGATCACCAGCGCACCCGCGCCCTCAGCAATACCCCGCCGGAAGATATGCTCGGAGCCACCGCTGCCGGGCGGCGCTACGTGCGCGCTGCCGCCGCCTTGCAGGCCGTCCTCGTGCGGATCGGCGTCTTCATGCTGGGGGCCAGCGCCCTGTGGGCCGTGCTGCCGATCATGGCGCGGAACGATCTCAGTAAGGAAGAGTATGGTACCTGGGAGGAGCAACAATATGCAAGGGGCGCGCGACCCCGACCACCTCGAGGCCAGGACCGGGCGCTGAGCGGGCCGCGTAGGGGCGGGACCAGTCTTGCCTACAAATGGAGCAGCAACATGCAGTACACACCTCTTGGCCGCACCGGTCTACAGGTCAGCCGGTTGTGCCGGGGGACGATGAACTTTGGCCCCCAGACGAGCGAAGCCGCTTGCTTCACCATCAGGGATCAGGCGCTGGAGCAGGGGCTTAATTTCTTCGACACCACCAACGCCTACGGGAATTTCCCACCGCCGGGACCGGGAGGCCCGGCTAATCTCCACGGGGGTCTCACGGAGGAGATCATCGGTCGCTGGCGGGCGCAGGGTAGCCCGTGGGTTGGAGCGGCGATCCCCCACCGGCACAGCCGGGCACAAAAAGCGGTCGGAACTCGGCGCGAGTTCCGACCACGGGGATAGGCGGGGGTGTTTAACCGAGCGGGTCGCTATTAGACGCCGCGCCAGCGCGAACTGTCATCCGCCTTGCCAGGGGAATGCGCCAACCCCAACGCGCTGGCCGGTTTGCCAGGGGAACTCGCCCTCCGCCGTACGGCCCGGCGAGAGTTGCCAGGGCCATTCGCCATCGGCAGCGTCGTGCAAGGAGATCTGGTAAGGGAGATCGCCCGGCTGGACCGCAGCCTGGTGCCCGCCGTTGGGGTCCCTTCCGCCGCCCCTATCTCCGGTAGCCGCGCAGCCGCCATAAGGATCGACGCAAAGGCTGGTGGCCTGGCGGCTCCCGTTGGAATTGATCTGACCGCCGCGAGCAGTGGCCTG
>JBBSAN010001166.1:0-1793 GCA_038252265.1 Chloroflexia bacterium | reverse complement strand
CGCACATGGATACTCTGCTGAACAAGGCGCAATGGTTGCAGCGGATTGATGACGAGGCCGCAAGCTGGGAGGCGTTGCTGGCCGAGGTGGGCGAACGCCGGATGGAGACACCCGGCGCGACCGATCGCTGGACGTTCAAGGACGTGATGGGCCACCTGATCGGCTGGCGCAAGCGCACGGTGACCCGGTTGGCCGCCGCCGCGACGGATGCGCCCCCGCCGCCCCCCGCCTGGGCCGCCGACGTGCCGGATGCGGAAGACACCGACGCGATCAACCAGTGGATCTACACGCAGAACCGCGACCGCCCGCTGGCCGAGGTGCTGGCCGAGTCGCGCCTCCAGTTTGCCCAGATGCGCGAGTTGGTGGCGGCGCTGCCCGAAGAGGCGCTGAACGACTCGAACCGTTATCCCTGGATCGACGGCGACCCGTTGAGCGCGGTGCTCAGCGCCACGTTCGAGCATCTGCACGAGGAGCACGACCCGACCCTGCGCGCCTGGCTGGCCGGGCAGCCCGGCTAAGATCGCAGATGGCCCGGTGCGGGGGGCTGTGCTATAATAGGCCGGTATCGCCCCACCGGGCACGCTTGCCCCCACCTGAGGACCCGTGCTCATGCCGCAGAAACGCTGGACGTTGCAATTGGAGGATGGCCCGCACACCGTCACCCTCGACCGGAGCACCTGGACGGGGCGGGGGACGGTCACGCTCGATGGGCAGCGGGTGCCTTTCCCCAACAACCTGTTCGATCTGTACCGGGTCATCCCTCTCTCCCTCCCCGGCCACGAGGCCGAGGTCCACGTCCGCTCTAACGGCCTGACCTACACCGATGATCTGGTGGTGGATGGACGCTCGGTGACGACGGGGCAGGCCGTCGCCACACCGTTGCCCCTGCCCGGCTGGGCCTGGATCTTCATCGGCGCGTGCCTCAGTATGCTGTGCGTGTTCCTGGGCGGGCCGGTCCCTGCGGTGTGCGCGTTTGGCGGGGCGGCGGCCTGTGCCTCGCTGTCCCGCGATGCGCGCCGTCCGACCAATGTGCGCGTCGCCCTCTGCCTGGCGGTGACAGTCCTCGCCTGGCTGCTGGTGGTGGGCACGCTGTTCGTCACGTTGACGTTGACTCGTTCCTGATCCCCATCCTGCCGTCCCGGCGGTTCCTATGAGGTTTGCCTGATGTCTGATTCTTCTTCGCGTGCCCCGCTACGGGCGTTTGGCCTGGGCTTCGTCACCGGGCTGCGCTCGCAGACCGCCCAGGCCCTGCTCAGCCAGGCCGCCGTGCGCCACCCCGACCGGGTCGCGGATACCCCGTTCCAGCTTCTGGCCCGCCCGCCCGTTGCCGTGTTCCTATCGTTGGCGCTCGTGGGCGAATGGGTCGTGGATAAGCTGCCTTTCGTGCCCAACCGCATCAACCCTGGCCCGTTGCTGGGTCGCATAGCCTTCGGAGCAGTCGCCGGGGCAGTGGTGTTTGCCGAGGGGCGCGGCCCCGTGCCGCTGGGGGCGGTGCTGGGAGCTGCCGGGGCGTTTGTGGGCAGCCATGCCGGGTATCGCTTTCGGGGCTGGCTCACGCAGGGCCTGGGCCTCCCCGCGCTGCTGGCCGGGATCACCGAGGATGCCGTGGCCCTGGGTCTGGGCCTGGCCCTGCTCAACGACTAGGCGGGGGCTGCTGCCGATGCCTGTTCTCCGGCACAAAGCCTTCGCCTATATCACCCACGGCGACCGGCTGCTGGTCTTTCGCCACCCCCACGCACCTGAGGCCGGGATCCAGGTGCCCGCCGGGACGGTCGAGCCGGGCGAACCGTTCG
>JBBSAN010001165.1:0-1804 GCA_038252265.1 Chloroflexia bacterium | reverse complement strand
GGACGCTGGGATCTGGCAGTCGAACGGCTGCGCGAACTGATCGCCCAGGCTCCCGGCTACGAAGATGCCGCCGATCTGCTGGTCGCCGCGCAGGATGCCCAGGTGCGGACCAAGACCGAGGCCCGCCAGCAACTGGACCGGGTGCAGCAGCGGCGGTTGAGCGCGCAGCAATCGCAAGTCGGTCCCATGCTTGCCACCGGCGATACTCCGGTGCTGGATACGATTGTCCCGCCCCCCCTGGTCGCCCCGCCCGATGCGGGCACGATCGCCCCTGCCGCGACTGCGGGGGGGGCGATGGCCCTGGCCGATGTGGGGGCGACGGCCCCGGTAGCGCAGCGGATCGATGCCGCCCCGCGCCGTAGCGGGCGGGCCGTGCCCTGGGTCGCGGCGCTCCTGCTGGCGGTGCTGGTGCTGGGCGGTGGGGCGGCGCTGGGGTTGAGCGGCGTGCTGGGCGGCGCGGGACATGGGGGCAGCACGGCCACGCCTGTAGTGACACCCGGTGCGACGGAGATGGCGATGGCCCCCGAAACCGGGTCCGTGGGCACCCTGCGCTTCAGCGATGGCTCCGGCATTCTGGATGAAGTCACCCTGGTGGTGGACAAGATGCCCGCCCCCGCCGCCGGGACCCAGTACGAAGCCTGGCTGCTGGGGCAGGGCGGCGAGTTGCGCCAGAGTATGCATGTGCTGACCCTGGACGCGCAGGGCCACGGTGAATTGGTCTACCGGGATAGCGCGGGCCACAACCTGCTGGCGCAGTTTGACCGGATGGAAATCACCGTCGAGCCGAACCCCGACCCCAACCCCTCGTCCAGCCGCAACGTGGTCTATAGCGGAGCCGTGCCCCCGCTGGCCCTGGCGCATATCAAACACTTGCTCGTCGCCTTCGACACCACCCCGAACAAGACCGGCCTCACAGTGGGGTTGGTGCAGCAGGCGACGGTGCTGAACACCACGGCGCGCGACATGCTGGCCGCGCAGCAGGCGGGCGACCTGGCGAAGATGCGCCGCGCTGCCGAGGGGCTGGTGAACCTGATTGCCGGTCCCACCGGCGAGCACGCCGGTGACCTGGACGGTGACGGCACGGTGACAGACCCCGGCGACGGGTTTGGGCTGCTACTGAACGGGCAGCAGGCCGGGTATATCGAGGGCACGCTGGACCACGCCCAGCTCTCGTCTGACCAGCCCGACGCCACAGCGAACATCAAGCTCCATGCCGTACACGTCAAAGTGGCGGCGACCAACCTGAGCGAGTGGGCCGTCGATCTGCGCGATCGGGCGGCGCGGATCGCTGCCGCGACCAGCGTGGCCGATGCGGGCGACGATGTGCAGCAGGCTGCCGCCCTGGCCGACCGGTTCCTGAACGGCAAAGACCTGGACGGCAACGAAGTGGTGGACCCTTTGCCAGGCGAGGCCGGGGCCAAAACTGCGTACCAGCACGCGCGCTATCTGGCCGACATGGCGGTGGTGCCCGCCGGCAGCAGCACTACCGGGGGCCGGGGCACCGCCACCGCGCCGCCTATGGCGATGGCCCCGCCCGACACGCCGTATGCCGAGGAGACGCCGCCCGGCCCCCGTGCCGGGCCAGCGTCGCCCACGGTCGTTGCCCCGCCGCCGCCCGAAGTAGCGACCCCCCCATCTGCCGCCACCGCCCCGCCCCTGCCCCCCACCGCGACCGACGTTCCTCCCACCGCAACCGCCCCATCCCCCCCCACGGCGACTAATCCCGCACCCACCGCCACCACGCCCCCTTTGCCGCCCACCGCCACGCCCCCGCAGGTGCCGGGAGGCAGCGCCGCATTCCCGG
>JBBSAN010001164.1:0-1813 GCA_038252265.1 Chloroflexia bacterium | reverse complement strand
GTGGGGCAGGACGGGTGAGATTGCCACGAGGCGAGCTGGAGCGGCCCTCTAACTAGACTCGAATCTGAGTCATTTCACCCTGTTTTCATGGGAGAGAGTGTCATCCCGATGCGTTCCGCCTGGTGGGCCAGTCGGGCGGCGAAGGCTTTCTTGGCACGATCCGTTAGTCTGGTGCTCAGTGTGAAATCCCATCGCCGATCTTTGGATCAACTGCTCATCGCCCCGCAAACCGCAACACCAGCACGCTCTCCACCTCCAAGGTGGTACGCAGCGGGGTCACGGTGATGCGCCAGTGGTCGCCCGTGGTGCCCGTCTGCGAGGTATGCACCGTGCCCAGCACCAGGCCGGCGGGGATGCCCTGGTCGGTGGCCAGGGTCACCACTGACATGCCCGGAGCGATGGCTAGGCCCGGTTGATCCTCAATCAGGTCCAGGCGCAGCTCACGGCGCGCGCCGGTGCCGGCCACCACGCCTTCGGCCAACTTGCGCTCGCCATCAAAGACTGCAGCTGGCACCCGGCTTTCAGCATCGGTGAGCTCCTGCACCAGACAGCTGCCATCCTTGACCCCGGCCACCACGCCCAGCAGCGACCAGCCGGCCCCGACGGGCATGCCCTTCACCACGCCATCGACCGAGCCCACGTCCAGTTCCACCCAGCGGCGGGCGGCGCGCTGGGTCCGCGCGATCACCCGGGCCCGCACCACCACTTGGCGGATCGCCGGCACGCCGCTTTCCCCGGCAATCTCCTGGTAGTCCCGCAGGCGGGTCCGCAGGACCACGTTCTCAGCATTCAGGCGGGTCGCCTGCTCAGTAAGATCCGCTACGGTCGCAGACGCCGCCATGGTCGGTGCCAGGCCTTCCAGCATCCCGGTCACCGGCCGGCCAGCCACGATCCAGGCGACGGTGCCCAGCCCCGTGGCCGCCACCACCGCCCCGGTCCCCGCTGCAATCAACATGCGCCGCCAAGCCATGCCGCAGCGTCGGCGCACGGCGCCCAAGATCCAGTCGGTGCCACGGTTGCCGCGCCTCCCAGGTTCCACTTGCCATCTCGTCATTAATGAGGCATCTATACCCTAGTCCCCGCATGGCCGATCCCCTGCATATCCTGGTCGTTGACGATGAAGTTGAGGCGATCCTCTTCCTCACCGAGTTCTTGCTGTCGCGCAAACACCGCGTCGAGACCGCGCTGAACGGCGAGGACGCCCTAAAGGCAATCATCCGCCGCGGGGCCGCAGGCGACCCCTACGACCTGATCATCTCGGATCTGAGCATGCCCGGCCTCAATGGGGTGCAGCTGCTGACCGAACTGCGTCGTCGTGGCGAAAATACCCTGTTTGCCCTGTTCACCGCCTATGCAGATGTCCATCCGCACCTGGCGGACGAGGCCCGCCAGCACGGCTGCTGCGCCGTGCTGGCCAAGCCTGTGGACCTGCTGCGGGTCGATCATTTGCTGGCCGAGGTGGCCCGGCGCCGCACCAGCCAAGTCGTCACCCGGCCGCGGGATGACCAGCCGTTCTTCGGCACCTCCAAGACGGTACGGCGCAGCGACACCCCGCCCCAAGGTGAGCGTCTCTCCTCGCCCAGCGAGGCCCTGGAGCGGCGCCGGACCCCCCTTCCGGTGGCCCCGGTGGCCCGCCCGTCGACCCGCACCCCGCCGCCAGTTGCCGCGCCCGCCCGTCGACCCAGCCGCAGTGACCTGCCCGCGCCGCCCCTGACGACCAAGTTTCGCACCCCGATCGCGGTGCCTGCGGCCCTGGCCCTGCAACCGGGCGTCGATCCTGTCGTGCCGCCAACCCGGCCCCTGACCGCCGCCC
>JBBSAN010001163.1:0-1813 GCA_038252265.1 Chloroflexia bacterium | reverse complement strand
GGAGGATGTGCTCCACGAAGCCGACCACATGAACCGGCTGGTCGAGGATTTGCTCCTGCTCTCGCGCCTGGACGCGGGGCGGCTGGTCGCGGCGCGAGAACCCATCGCCCTACCCACGCTGCTGGCCGACGTGCAGCGCCAGGTGGGGCGGCTCGCCGGGGAGCGCAATGTGGCCGTAACGGTGACCACCGCCACAGGCACGGCCCTGGCCGATCCCACCCGCCTGCGCCAGGTCTTACTGATCCTGCTCGATAATGCCTTGCGCCACACCCCCGGTGGCGGACAGATCGGGCTGACCGCCCGCCCGGAGGGGCGCACCGTGCAGATCCACGTCACCGACACCGGGAGCGGCATCGCCCCGGAGCACCTCGCCCATGTGTTTGAGCGCTTCTACCGCGCCACCGGCGCACCGGGCACGCAGGCCGGCACCGGGCTGGGCCTGGCGATTGCCAAAGGGCTGATCGAGGCCCAGCACGGCCAGATTGCGATCCAGAGCCAGATCGGGGCGGGCACGCAGGTCACCCTGACCTTGCCCATCGCGCCGTCCCCCGCCGCCACCCCCTAACGTGGGAATAGGGCCGCGTCCGCCCCCGGTCAGCACTCCCGATCCTCCCATTTTTTACGGGGCTGTCACCAATATACAGACGATCTGCCACCTATGAATGCTATGCTTACAACGGGAGGATCGATGATCCCTTCACCAACCGGTCGAGGGCACATCTCCTATCTGACAACGAACGCATGAGTACAGGATGAATTCGCCGGTCGGATCGGCCAACCGTGCCGACCCCCTTGTGGGGTGGGTCAGGACGGCAGCGGCGATGGGCGAAGCCTGGTGCAGCTATAGGAGGCGGAAGATGCAAACCCTCTGGACCGATCGATTTGCGCAACGCACGCAGCGCATGAGCAGTTCGGTGATTCGCGATCTGTTAAAGTTCACCGAACAACCCGACATGATTTCGTTCGCCGGCGGGATGCCCGCCCCCGAACTCTTCCCGCTGGACGAAGTGGCCGCCGCCGCCGAGCGGATTTTGCACGGGGCCGGGCGGAAGGCCCTGCAATACAGCACCAGCGAGGGCTATCGCCCGCTCCGCGAGATGATCGCCCGCCACACCAACCGCTTTGGCCTCCAGGTCACCCCCGACAACGTCCTGATCACCTCCGGCTCGCAGCAAGCCCTCGATCTGCTGGGTAAGATCCTCATCAATCCGGGGGATCGCATTGTGGTGGAGGCCCCCACCTACCTGGGAGCCATGCAGGCCTGGAACACCTATGGCGCGGAGTACGTGCCGGTGTCGATGGACGAGGGCGGGATGCAGATCGCGGCGCTGGAGGCCGCCCTGCGGGCCGGGCCGAAGTTCATCTACGTCCTGCCCAACTTCCAGAACCCGACCGGCGTCACCCTGCACGGCGACCGGCGGCGGCGGATTGTCGCCCTGGCCGACCGCTACGGTGTGCCGATTGTGGAAGATGATCCCTACGGCCAGTTGCGGTTCGAGGGAGCGCATCAGACCCCGCTGGTGGTGCTCGACGGGCGGAACCACGAGACCGGCGAATTTTGCTACCGGGGCAACGTGATTTATCTGAGCACCTTCTCCAAGATCCTGGCCCCCGGGCTGCGCCTGGCCTGGGTGGTCGCCCCGCCCGAGGTCATTGACAAGCTGGTGCAGGCCAAGCAGAGCGCGGACCTGAACACCGCGCTGCTGAACCAGATGCTGGTCTACGAAGTGGCCCAGGGGGGGTTCCTCGATCGCCACATCCGCATCCTGCGCCACGTCTACCATGAGCGCCGGGACACGATGCTGCGGGCGCT
>JBBSAN010001162.1:0-1821 GCA_038252265.1 Chloroflexia bacterium | reverse complement strand
GGTGGAGCGGTAGCTGGTGAGCTGGTTGAGGCCTAAGTGCTTGTCGAGGTATTTGAAGTCGTTTTCCTGGATCCAGCGGTTGAAGATGGGGTGAACGATTTCGCGGGCGGGGCGGTGGGGATCGTCGGTTAACACGGCGAGTTGGACGGTGCGGCCGGCGGGGTTGGTGGCCCGCACGATGAGCTGGCGAATGGCGGGGTTTTTGGCCCAGGGGCGGGAGATGTACTCGAAGTGATAGAGCCGGTGGTCGCGGGCGTTGTTGCGCTGGCGCTGCTGGGTGTGGGTGCCGTAGGTGCCGGCGGCTTGGTGCTGTGCGACGAGGGTTTCCCAGGGGATGTCATCGGCGGCCTGGTAGCCCTTTTCCCAGGTGATGAGGTGGACGGCGGGGTCGGCGAGGACTTGGTTGAAGACGTGGTTGCTGTAGATGCCGCGGTCCACGACGAAGGTCAGGACGCGTTCCTCGCCCAGCCGGAGGCAGGTGCGGAAGCGGCCGGCCAGCGGGAGGAAACGGGCTCACAGGTCTTCGAAATTGTCGGTGCACTCGAAGTAGGCGGGGTGGCCTTGGGCGGTGTGGATGAAATCGCTGTTGATGAGTTTGTCGGCCCACCGGATGGCGGCGCACCAGCCTTTGAGGACGTGCCGCATGCCGGTGTAGTGGGCGGTGTGGGGGTCGTAGTAGAAGTCGTCGGCGGTGGTGGCGGGGCCGGGGGCGAGCTGTTGGTAGTTCCAGCGCAAGACGGCGTCGATGGTGGCGGGGGTGGCCAGGCGGGTGAGCTGCTCGCGCTGGGGAGTGGGGAAACGGACCGTTTGGCCCAGCAGGCTGCCGAGGTCGCCCCAGTTGAGGTATTTGGTTTGCTCGATATTGACGGCACCGAGCAGGATGCTGCCGAGCCATTGGGCGAGGAGGGGTTCGGGCGGGCTGGTGGCACCGGCGATGCCGGAGAGGGCGCTGGCGAAAACGAGCATGCCGACGTGGTCGCAGAGGATGGTACCGCCGGGCTGGGGCTGCCAGGTAGGCGGGGGAATCGGGGGAAGGCATTTGCTGGCCTCCGGGCTGGCGGCGGCAGGGGGTGGCACGCTGGAATCGGCCCGGGGGCTTGATTCCGGCGGTTCCGGGGCGAGGTCGTCCAAGGTCGTTATGAGCCGGGGCGAGCAAGTGCCCTCCCCCAAACCGGGGGGCGGCGGCGGCGGGTTTGGCCCGGTTGGCGTGCCGGTTTCTGGCGGCTCCGGGAGGGCGGCTCCTTTGCCGGCGGCGGCACCGGCGATCTGCCGGAGGGTTTCCCCGGAGAGGCTGACCTCGAAGAGGTATGCAACCTCCCCGGCCAGGGTGGCGCGGTAGTTGCGGCACCCCGCGGCACGCAATTCGCCCCAGCGCCGGCGCACGTATTTGTCGATGGCCGGGCTGCGTTTCCGGTTGCCCCCGCCAAGCAGGACGCGGGCGAGTTGGTCCACGTCGCGCGAAACAATGGCCAACCCCCACTCGCGGAAGGTTTTGCGGGTCACCCCGAACACCCGCTCCAGGGTGGTGACCTTCAGCCCGCCGTTGTAAAGGCGGCCGACTAACAGTTTGAAAGCCGGGTGTTGCGCGTCGTCAGGCACGACTTCGAGGAGTTCCAGGCCGTAGAAGACACGGATCGCCAGCCCGTCTTCACTGGCATAGAGGCTGAAGCAGGGATTGCGCTTGTCCGTGGGCAGGATGAGTTGGTGGCTGAGGCAGGGTTCCAGAGCGCAAGGCGGCGGCGGGGGCATGCCACCACGCTAGCTGCCGCAGGTCCCGCCGCCAACCCCCGTCGGCACCGCTGGCGCTAACAAGAATACTGG
>JBBSAN010001161.1:0-1825 GCA_038252265.1 Chloroflexia bacterium | reverse complement strand
CGGGTGAAGGGGAGCATGGTAAAGTTCATGGCAACACCTTTCTGTGGGGGATAGGGTACGAGATACCGCTATCGTACCGCAGAAAGGTGCTGTTTGCGAGGTCTACGGACTTTGCATCAGCCGTGAGTCCATGGGCGAAAAACTGGCTTTTTGGGCGTGAATTTGGTATAATAGGGGGTGATATGTTACTCTGGGCCGCGTTGTGCCCCCATTAGTATTCCCCGCAGGAGGCCGCATGGAAATCGGGACAATTAAGCCCCTGAATCTTGATACGGAAATGAAAAGCTCCTATCTCGATTACGCGATGAGCGTGATCGTGCAGCGCGCGTTGCCGGATGTCCGCGATGGGCTGAAGCCGGTGCAACGGCGAATTCTGTACGCGATGAGCGAGATGGGGCTGCATTATAACACCCCCTATAAGAAGAGCGCCCGTATTGTGGGCGAGGTGCTGGGCAAGTACCATCCGCACGGCGACACAGCGGTGTATGACACGATGGTGCGGATGGCGCAGGATTTCAGTATGCGGCACCAGTTGGTCAGCGGGCACGGCAACTTTGGCAGTGTGGACGGCGACCTTCCGGCGGCGATGCGCTACACCGAGGCGCGGTTGGCGGCGATTGCTGAAGAACTGCTGGTCGATCTGGAGAAGAACACCGTCACCTGGCGGCCCAATTTCGACGGCTCGTTGCAGGAGCCAGAAGTGCTCCCGGCCAAGTTGCCCAACCTCCTCTTGAACGGCGCGTCGGGCATCGCCGTCGGGATGGCGACCAACATTCCCCCGCACAACCTGGGGGAGCTATGCGACGCGATCAACCTGCTGATTGAGAACCCCGAAGCCTCGGTCGAAGAACTGATGGCGGTGCTACCCGGCCCGGATTTCCCGACGGGCGGCATCATCCTGGGCACCGAAGGTGTGCAGGCGGCGTATAGCACGGGGCGCGGGCGGGTGATCATGCGGGCCAAGGCGTATGCCGAGGAAATGGCGAAGGGCAACCGCTTCCAGATCGTGGTGACCGAACTGCCGTATCAGGTGAACAAGGCAACCCTGGCGGAGAAGATCGGGGAGCTGATCGGCGACGACAAGCTGGACGGCGCGTCGCAGGTGCGGGACGAGAGCGACCGCACGGGGATGCGGCTGGTGATCGAACTGAAGCGCGAGGCGCAACCGAAGAAGGTGCTCAACCAGCTCTTTAAGTACACGGCGATGCAGAGCACGTTCGGCGCGAACATGCTGGCGCTGGTGGACGGGCAGGAGCCGCGGGTGCTGCCGCTGAAGCGCATGTTGCAGTACCACATCGACTGGCGGCACGAGGTGATCACCCGCCGCAGCCGCTATGAACTGGACAAGGCCCGTGAGCGGGCGCACATCCTCGAAGGGCTGAAGATCGCGCTGGACAACCTGGACGCGGTGATCGACACGATCCGGCGCAGCCGCACGGTGGACACAGCCAAGGCGAACCTCAAAGCGACCTTCAAGTTTAGCGACCGGCAGACCCAGGCCGTGCTGGATATGCGCCTGGCCCGGCTGGCGGCGCTGGAGCGCAAGAAGATCGAGGATGAACTGGTCGAAGTCTTCAAGCTGATCGGCTTCCTGGAAGACCTGCTGACCCATCCGAAGAAGATCTACGGGATCATTTCGCAAGACCTGACCGACCTGAAGGCCAAGTACGCCAACGAGCGGCGGACGCGGATCATGGCCGACGGCAACAGCGACCTGAACGAAGAAGACCTGATCCCCGACATTCGGGTGCTGGTGACGGTGACCGACAAGGGCTATATCAAGCGGCTGCCGCACGACACCTACAAGCGCCAGCGGCGGGGCGGG
>JBBSAN010001160.1:0-1828 GCA_038252265.1 Chloroflexia bacterium | reverse complement strand
TCGGTCGTGCGTGGTGCCTGAAATTAAATAGGCTGCCCACGCAGGGGGACCGTATTTAATTTCCTGCGCTCACGTCTACGCTCAATCCCGCGTATGCTTGGCAATTGGCGTAGGTATTGATTACAACGACGGTTTGGTATAATGACTGGTGCTAACCGGATCTGCCACCACTAGGAGCCTCTCGTGCTAACACCAGACGACTTGGATCGGGTCACCGATTCCTTTACCCAATTCCATGCTACCTTCGCCCCGTTGTTTGGGCGGGCCGAAGCCCAGCAGCGCAGCGAACAGTATCTGCGCGGCTTGTTAGTCCAACACGCCGACCGCCGCAATGCCGAGAACCTTGCCGAAGCGATCCCCGGTGCGACGCCCCGCACCTTGCAACGCTTCCTTACGGAAGCCCCATGGTCCCATCGCCCCGTGCTCGCTGCGTTGCAGCAGTTTCTTGGCCCCCGCCTCAGCAGCGCCGATGGCGTCTTCATCTTCGATGAGACCGCCGCTGCTAAACAAGGCAAGTATTCGGTCGGCGTGGCCCGTCAATACTCGAGCACCCTGGGTAAGGTAGGCAACTGCCAGGTCGGCGTCTTTCTGGCCTATGCGTCGGCCCAGGGCCACGCCCTGCTGGATGGCGACTTGTATCTGCCGCACGAATGGATTGCCGATCTGCCGCGCCGCACTACAGCCCGCGTGCCCGTGACCACTACTTTCCAGACCAAAGGCGACTTGGCGCTCACCTTGGTGCAGCGGGCCCAACACAACGGGGCGCTGCACGGGCAGTGGGTGGCCGGCGATGCGGTCTACGGCAGCACTGCCGCCCTGCGCGCCGGAGTGGACGCCGCTGGGTTCTACTATGTCCTGGACGTTCGCCGCACCGAACGAGTGTTTACCCAGCGGCCCGCCACGGCGATCCCGGCGTGGACGGGGCGGGGGCGCAAACCGCAGCGGGAACGGCGCGTCCCGGAGAGTGCCGCCGCGCAAACAGTCGCGGAGGTGGCGGCGGCGGTGCCAGACGCGGCGTGGCGCACCTTGACGGTGGCGGAGGGGGCGCAAGGGCCGCGCCGCTACCAAATTTGTGCGCCAACGGGTCTGTGAGTGCTGCGACGATTTGCCCGGGCGCGAGAGTTGGCTGGTGCTGCGCCGTCCACAGATGGGGGGCGAGGTGAAATACGCCCTGTCGAATGCGCCGGCCACGATCCCGCTGGTGAAGTTGGGCCAAGTGGGGGCGACGCGCTGGAACATCGAGACCGAGTTTGAGTTGACCAAGAGCGAGGCAGGGTTGGTGGAGTATGAAGTCCGCAGTTGGGACGGTTGGTATCACCATATGACGATGGCGCTGCTGGCGGGGGCGTTCTTGTTGCAATTGCCGCAGGACTGGGGGGGAAAAGATGCCCCAGATCACGCGGCCCCAAGTGAGCCGCGTCGTGCGGGAGTTGCTGCCGCAGCGGGACTGGACCAAAGAGGAGTTAATCGGCTGGCTGCATGAGATGCAGGAGCGCAATGAGCGGGCCAAACGGTCGCACACCAAGCGCCGCGCACTGAAGCAGGTCAAACGGGATTCCTCCTAAACCGTCGTTGTAATACTAGGGTCGTGGCGTTCATGAATAGGTGAAGTCTTTAGCAGGGAGCCAGTAGCCCTGACTATCGTCTCGCTATTATATCACTCCTTAGCCTGCTGAGCATATGATAATTGTAACTACTCAGCCACTACATGGCTGATGGAGACGATTGTCGAACACTAGATATTGTGGTTGGCGGCACGACGAATGACACTTTAGCTCCGCTTCTACGCCGATTTTTGGGTCTTTCTCGTGCCATAACCACAATATCT
>JBBSAN010001159.1:0-1832 GCA_038252265.1 Chloroflexia bacterium | reverse complement strand
CCGCCAGCAAGGCCAGCGGCGGTGCCCACTGCACATAGTAGGGCGAATGATACGAGCGCCCGACGACAAAGACCGCCAGCACCGGGAACGCCCACAGCACCACCAGCAGCCACCCCCGCAGCACCGCCCGATCCCGCCGCTGCCGCAAGGCTAGAAACGCCACGGTGAGCACGATCAGCCCCAGCGTGGCCCCCAGCAGGGTCAGCGCGCTTTCGGGGTATTCCGCGATGCGGCCCGCCTGATCGATGCCGGGACGGACCTCCTGCGGGCGCAGGAGCTGGAAGAACAGGGTCTGGCGCAGGAGCGGACCGGGGGCGGTGATGAGGAAGGGCAGGAAGCCGAGCAATATCCCGCCGAGGGTGCCCGCACCCAGCAGCACGGCCTGACGCGGGCGGCGACGCAAGAGGGCATGGAGCGGCAAGACTCCGGCCAGGGCGATGCCCGGCACCTTCGCCAGCACAGCCCCCCCGGCGCACACCCCCGCCAGCCCGATCCAGATGGCCCGTTGCCAGGGGCGCAGGGTGCGCGGCGCATAGAGGTAGAGCACCAGCGCCAGCAGCGACCAGAGATTGACCGCCGTTTCCAGCACCGCCACCCCCGCCGCTTTGCCGTCGAGTGCCACCAGCAAGGCGGCCAATAGCCCGCTGCCCGGCCCGCCCAGCCGCCGCCCGGCCAGGAAGATCAGCGGCACGGCGAGGAGGCTGAAGATCAGCAGCCAGAGCCGGGCCACGCCGAATGCGACCGGTCCCCCCCACGGAGCTTGCCCCATCAGGAACAGCCCGAACATATAGGACACGCCCGGCGGATGGGCCAGGAAGTGATCACGGTAGGGCAACTCGCCCTGGGCCAGCAGCCGGGCGTTGGTGTAGTAGACCATCTCGTCAAAGTTCGAGGCCGGCCAGGTGCCGTTCGCGTCGGGCAGGAGGTTGGTCGAACGGATCGCCCCACCTAGTACACATATCCCCAGAAGCAAGGCCAGGATCGCCAGTTCGGCGGCGACCTTCTGTTCGCGTGCTCGGCGGCTCAGGCGGCGCAACGTGCGGCGTGGGGTGCGAACGGCGGCCCCGATCTCCTTGCCTACGCCGGTAGGCAGGCCGGGGGCAGGGGTATCGGCCATATCTTCTGGGGGCAGGGTATGGGCGGCAGCAGGGGCGAGCCGTTTCCACGGCTCCAGCAGCAGGCCCGCCCCGACCAGCCAGAGTAGCCAGGGCAGAAGCGGTTGGCCGAGCGACAGGATCTGGTAGAGCGTGGTCAGCGGGGCATCGAGGGGCGAGGTGGTCGCTGCGGTGGGCCATCCGGCATTCAGCCCGCCCGCGGCCAGCCAGGCGCTCCAGCCCAGGAGCGACCGCGCCAGCTTGGGCACCAGTTCCAATTGCAAGGCGACCCCGACGCCGCCCCACGCCAGCAGCAGGCGGGCCACGCTGGGCAGCAGGGCACGCGCGGGGTTAACGGTGTTCACGCTGGCTTGTGGGCAGGTACAGGTGGGGAGGTGTCGGCATCAGAGGTGTGTCGAGAGTAGCGGTGCCCGAAGTGGGACTCGAACCCACAACCCTTGCGGGAACCGATTTTAAGTCGGTCGCGTATGCCAGTTCCGCCATTCGGGCTACAGGAGAATGGGGCGCGGTCGCTTCGCTATTATACCATAAACGGATGGAGAAATTAGAAATCAGAAATTAGAAATCGGGGGTCAGGGGTCAGGGGTCAGTTTTCGTTGGTCATAGTATATAGCATGCCTTTCGCTCGTTTCTATGGGGGTTGCACAGAATCAGCAACCAGCTTGGTGTAGATATCTGGGGTGAAGCCCGCGAGTGCGATAAGGCGCCGCTGCCCCT
>JBBSAN010001158.1:0-1837 GCA_038252265.1 Chloroflexia bacterium | reverse complement strand
CGCCCATTCCCGTGTCGGGTGGCGCCTCCACCGCCCTGGTAGGAGGGGCCCATGGCCCCGAAAGCGGTTGATGCCCTCGAAGCGCGTCGACCGTAGCCAACGCTTTCGCGGCCATGGCCCGCTCCTACAAGAGCGTGGCCCGGTTCCACGGCAGGTGGCGCATCCACGGGGGATATACAAGGGGGCCCTCCCCTTGTTGGTACGTCACGCGGGCACCCCGCCGCGGGCCACCGGCCCGAGAGGCGGCCATGGGCCGCTCCTGCAAGGTCGTCGCCCATTCCCGTGTCGGGTGGCGCTGACCTTGCCCTTGAAAAACGTACTCCATAGTTGATGATTGAACGGCAGCAATGGAGAACACGAGATGAGCAAGGAACAGAGCAAGGTGCGCAGGGCGAGGTACACGCCGGAGTTCAAGCTGGAGGCGGTGAGGCTGGTCAAGGGTGGTCAGGATGCGGCGGTGACAGCGCGGGTTCTGGGGATCCCGGAGGGGACGTTGGGGAACTGGGTGAGGGCATCGGAGAAGGGAGAGTTGCGCGGTGCGGGGGATCGGCCGGTGAGTGCGGAGCAGATGGAGTTGGCGCGCTTAAGGGCTGAGCTTGCGCGGGTGAAGATGGAGCGCGACATCCTAAAAAAAGCGACGGCGTACTTCGCGAAGGAGTCGCTGTGAAGTACGCCTGGATCGACAAGCTCAAGACGGTGTGGCCGGTCGCGCTGATGTGCCTGGTGCTGGGAGTGAGCGTCAGTGGATTCTTCGAGCACCAGCGCCGCCGCCGCGCGGTGTTGTCAGCAGGCCAAGGGCGGGTGGGAGACGAGGCGCTGCTGGCGCACATTCGCGCGATCCACGCCGAGTTCAAGGCCGAGTACGGCTGGCCGCGGGTTTGGAGGGAGCTACTGGATCGGGGCGTGCGCGTTGGCAAGGACCGAGTGCAGAGGCTGATGAAGCTGCACGGCATACGGGCCCGAGGCAAGAGGAAGTTCGTGGTCACCACCGACAGCCGGCACGACCTGCCCGTGGCGCCGAACCTGCTGGCCCGAGACTTCAAGCCCGTGGCACCGGATCGGGTGTGGAGTAGCGACATCACCTACATCGCCACGGACGAGGGTTGGCTGTACCTGGCCGCGGTGATCGACCTGTTCAGCCGGCAGGTGGTGGGCTGGAGCATGCAGCCGCACATGCACACCAGTCTGGTGACGGACGCGCTTCGCATGGCGTGGTTCCGGCGCCACCCAGAGCCGGGGCTGATCTTCCACAGCGACCGAGGTAGCCAGTACTGCAGCCACGCCTTCCAGGCAGCGCTGGCCGGCTACGGCATGCGCAGTTCGATGAGTCGCAAAGGCAACTGCTGGGACAATGCGCCCACGGAGAGCCTGTGGGGCCGCCTGAAGGTGGGGCGTTTATACGGCAAGCGCTTCGCAACCCACCGTGAGGCGATGGACGAGGTCATCAATTGGTTGACGTTCTACAACCACCGGCGACTACACTCGACACTGGGCTATGTGAGCCCCATGAAATTCGAAGCAAGCTGGCACGCGGCCCAGCCGAAGCAAGCCGCGTAACCGATAGGCTATGGACTACGTTGGACAGGGGCAAGGTCAGACCATGGCGAGCGTTTGTGGGAGCGGCCCATGGCCGCCTCTCGGGCCGGCGGCCCGCGGCGGGGTGCCCGCAGGGTGTACCAACAAGGGGAGGACCCCTTGTATATCCCCCGTGGTGTGCTGCTGACTGTCGGCGTGGACCATGCCTTTGCGTGGGCGAGTTCGGCCTGCCGCCCGTCGGGCGAGCAGGCCTCGTCTTTCTTGTAAGCGGCCCCAGGGCCGCGAAAGCGCCTGTTTCGGG
>JBBSAN010001157.1:0-1838 GCA_038252265.1 Chloroflexia bacterium | reverse complement strand
TCGGGTTGCTGGGACCGAACGGCGCGGGCAAAACCAGCACGATCCGCATGTTGGTCACCTTGTTACCGCCCGACGCGGGCACCGCCTTCGTCGGAGGCTATGATATCCAGCGGCAATCGGACAGCGTGCGCCGTCTGATCGGCTACGTGCCACAGGCGCTCTCCGCCGACGGCATGTTGACCGGGCGCGAGAACCTGGCGGTGTTCGCCCGGCTCTACGATGTGCCCCGGCGCGAACAGCGCACGCGGGTGGACGAGGCGCTGGCCTTTATGGACCTGACCGCCGCCGCCGACCGCCTGGTGCGGACCTACTCCGGCGGCATGATCCGGCGGCTGGAGATCGCCCAGACGCTGATCCACCGTCCCGCTGTGCTCTTTCTTGATGAGCCGACGGTGGGCCTCGACCCGGTGGCGCGGCGCAACGTCTGGCATCACCTGGACGCGCTCCGCACCCAGTACGGCACGACCTTGTTTCTCACCACTCACTATATGGAAGAGGCCGATATCCTGGCCCACCGCATCGCGATCATGAACCGTGGCAAGATAGTCGCCCTCGGCACGCCCGCCGAGTTGAAGACCGGGGTGGGAACCCCCGATGCCACCCTGGAAGACGCGTTCGCCTACTATACCGGCGACCGCCTGGAAGAATCGGGAGGAACCTATGAGAACGTCCGAAACGCCCGCCGCACCGCCCAGCGTCTCGGCTAGGCCGCTACCGGTCTCACCGGGGCCATCGGTGCCGCTCGTTGAAGGCGGCCTGACTCGCATCCCGCTGCCGGGGGCACGGGGCCCGGTGGCCGAGGTGGTGAGCTATCTGAACAAAGTCCTCGCCATCGGCACGGTCGAACTGCAAAAGCTGCGGCACGATCAGTGGGATGTGATCACCCGATCGATCCAGCCGGTGCTATGGCTGCTGCTGTTCGGCAGCGTCTTTACCCGGTTGCGAGTGCTGCCCGCCGATTCGGGGATGCGTAGCTACCTGGACTTTGTCACGCCGGGCATCCTGGCCCAATCGGTGATGACCATCGCCATCTTCCAGGGGATCATGCTGATCTGGGAGCGCGACCAGGGCACCTTGCAGAAGTATATGGTCAGCCCCATGCCGCGCTCGGTGCTGGTGCTGGGCAAAGGGCTGGGGTCGGGGATGAAGGGCCTCGTCCAGGCGCTGACCATCTCGATCCTGGCGGCGATCATGGGGGTCCATCTCAGCCTCAATCCGCTGGCCTGGGTCGGGGTGGGGCTGGTCGTGTTCCTGGGGTCGAACTTCTTCTCTACCCTGTCGCTGATCATCGCCGCGCTGGTCGGCAGCCGGGAACGGGTGCAGGGGTTGGGCCAGATCATTCTGATGCCCCTCTTCTTCGCCTCCAACGCGCTCTACCCGGTCACCGTCATGCCCGATTGGGTGGCGGCGGTGACCCAGTTCAACCCGCTGAGCTATATGGTCGATGCCCTGCGTGTGTTGATGATCGACGCCGCACCCAGCCACTTTGGCCTCGGCCTCGATTTCCTGGTCCTGATCATCACCAATATCGCGATCACCGTCCTGGCAACGCGGCTCTACCCCCGCGTGGTGCGCTAGCGGCCCTGCGATCCGGGCATCGTGCGTCCTACGTCCGATACTGTTCAAATACGACGGGACGACAACGCCAAGACGCGAAGATTCGCCAAGACGCGAAGGGGATCGCTGGGTTCTCGGTGGTCTCTGTGGTGCAGCAAACGGCTTCTGAACAGTATTGGGCCTGCGTCTGTAGGATATGGCGCGGCGCCATTGATGTGGGGTTACCCCCCGGCAAGGGGGCCCGCGACCCCCAAATGGCAGCGCCAAAACCTAAAAATGGG
>JBBSAN010001156.1:0-1843 GCA_038252265.1 Chloroflexia bacterium | reverse complement strand
GGTCGCGCCAATATCGTGCAACAGGCGCTTCAGCTCGGCGCGCATCTGCATCCGCAGCAAGGCATCCAGATTGCTCAGCGGCTCGTCCATGAGCAACACCGCCGGGTCCATCACAATGGCGCGGGCCACCGCCACGCGCTGGCGTTGTCCGCCACTCAACTGCGCCGGGTGCCGGTCGAGATAGGGATCGACTTGCAGCAGTTCGGCGGCGCGGCGCACGCGGGTTTGCACCTCATCTGTGGGCCGCTTCTGCATCCGCAGGCCAAAGGCCACGTTCTCGAAGACGGTCAGGTGGGGGAACACCGCATAGTTCTGAAAGACCATGGCGATGTTGCGCTTGCGCGGCGGCCAGTCGGTCACGTCACGGCCCCCGATCAGGAGGCGACCCTGATCCGGCAGTTCCAGCCCGGCCAGGCAGCGCAGCAAGGTGGTCTTGCCACAGCCACTCGGCCCCAGCAGCACCATAAACTCGCCGTCCCGGATTGTCAGGCTCACACCGTCCACAGCGGCCACTTTGCCGAACATCTTCACCACCTGGTCAATTATGATCTCGGCCATGTCGGCTCTCCGTGTTAGCAACCCCGCCGCGCCGCGGTCCAGGCGAACCGGGGGTGGCGGGTTGTCGGCTATTTCACCACCCGACCCCACATATTGAGCAGGTAACGGCGGATAATGAAGATAAACACCAGCGACGGCACGATCAGCACGAAGCCCCCGGCGAATTTGAGCGGCAGCGGCGAATTGTTCAAGAAGGTGAGGACCAGCGCCGGCAGGGTGCGATGGCGCACGGTCAGGATGGTCGCAGCGAAAACCTCGTTCCACGATAGCACAAAGGCGAAAATGGCCGCAGCGGCCAGGCCGGGCAGGGCCATCGGCAGCACGATCTTGCGGAACGCCTGGAGGCGGTGACAGCCCAGCGTCAGCGCGGCTTCCTCCAGTTCGTTGGGCACACCCACAAAGATACTGGCCGTCACCAGGATCGTCTGGGGCAAGGCCAACGCGATATGCACGAGGGCAACCGCCCAGATCGTGTCGTACAGATTCCAGTTGATAAAGGTGACGGCGAGGGGGATTGAGAGAATGACGATAGGGAAGGCGCGGGTGGTCAGGATCACCATCTGATACACATCACGTCCGGGAAATACGAAGCGCGCCAGCGCGTAACCGGCGGGCGCGCCAATCGCCAGCGCACCGAGCAGCGTCACGCCGCCGACGATCAGGCTGTTGCCTGCCGAGCTGATCACGCCGGTAGCATTCAGGAAGACGAGCAGCGTGTCAAGCGAGACCGGTTGGGGGAAGAACGCTTTCGGCCAGTCGTAGATCGCGCTGCGGGTGCTCAGCGTAGCGACGGTGATCAGATAGAGGGGCAGCAGGGTCCAGAGGGTCAGCGAGATCGCCAGCATATAGAGGGCGATCCGCCCGAGGCTGCGCGAGGAGCGCGGCTGGGGTGCCCGCCCGGTCGCGGCGCGGGGCAGGGCAGTGTCGGTGGGTAAAGGGTCGGCCCGGTTCATCGGCGGTCTACCTTCCGGCCGGGGGCGGCGGGGGCGGGGGGCAGTCGGCTCACGCCAGTTCCTCCGTGCGGGTCCGCAGGACGCGCAGGTAGATAAAGGTGTTGATCAGGGACAAGGCCATAATCAGCAAGGCATAGGCGGCGGCGACCCCCCCATTGCTGTAGCTGCCATACCATTTGTAGGCTTCGCCCGCCAGGACCGGCATGACCGTACCGGCCAGGGCGATCACCACCGCGAACACCTGGAAGGCCAGGATCGTCCGTAAGATCAGGGCGACTTGCAGGCTGGGCCGCAGCAGCGGCAGGGTTACATAGCGCAGCCGCTGCCAGCCG
>JBBSAN010001155.1:0-1846 GCA_038252265.1 Chloroflexia bacterium | reverse complement strand
CTACCAGGCGGATCGGGCGGGCCACCAGCCCGGTATTGAGCCAGCCGAAGGCCAGCACCGTAAACAAGGCGAGCAGGATCAGCAGGCCGGTGGTCAGGGCCGAGGCCCAGATGGCTTCGAGCGCGTGGCCGATGTTTTGCTCTGCCGCGCTCTCTCGCGCCCGCCGGAAGCGATCCGCCTCGATCACTGCGGTGTCCGACAGGTCGTGGACGCGCTGGTCCCACAGGCTGCGCGCCCCGTCGAGCAGGTTGTCCTGCACCAGCCCGGCCATGCGGTCGGACTCGGCCAGGGCACGCTCGATGGCCCGCAACGAGGTATCTTCATCAGGCGAAAGGGCGACCCCGGTGGCCCGCACGGTGTCCAGCCCATCGAGCACCAGCTTGCGCTGCTGAAAATACCCGGCGATGTTCTTATCGCGGGGATCCTGGATCACTTCCCGGCTGAAGTTGACCGCGCCGCGCACGGTGATTTGTAACCGGGTCGCCTGCTCGATCAGCCGCGAATCCTGCACCAGTTGCTCGCCCACCCGTTGGATGCTGCTGAACGCGGCGGCGATGCTCAAGCCGATCAGCAGCATCAACACGGTGATCGCAATCGGCCCGGCGGCCAATTTGACCCACAACGGAGCGCGCAGGCGCTGGAACAGGCGCAAGAAAGGGCCAGCCGGGCGAATACGGGTCGGGCGGGGAGCGATCGGCGGCCTACTCATGGGCCACCTGCATTGGGGAGATCGGCGGCGGGGATGAATCCCTGCGCTTTGAACAACTCGAGTTGCACATCAGAGGTCCGCAGGAAATCAATAAAGGATTGGGCCAGGCCGCCCGCCGGGCCTTTGGTGTAGAGATGGGCGATCCCCCAGAAGGGGTACTGATCGAGCCGGGCAGTGGCCGAGGTGGGGGTGACTCCGTCCAGGGTGAGCACCTGCACCGCGCTCCCTGCCGCCGCGGCTAGCGATACGTAACCAATCGCGCCAGGGCGGGCCGCCACCAGGGTGGCTACGTCGGCGTCGGTATCCTGGGGGGTAGCAATCGTATCATCTTCCAACACACTCTGCATGACCGCCTGGCGGAAGATGGCGCGCGATCCTGCCCCTTTCGGGCGGCTCACGACCAGGATATCCTGGTCGGCCCCGCCCAGTTCGCGCCAGTTATGCACCGCCCCGGTGTAGATCGCCTGCACTTGCGCCCGGCTCAGGTTGGTCACCTTGACGGCAGGATGGACGATCATGGCGTAAATCGTCCCCGCCACCGGATAATCGTGCAGCACGTCGCCGTCGATACCCGCGAAGACCCGCGCCGCCACATCGGACAGGCCCAGATCGGCCCCGCCGTCCTGCACCGCCGAGAGACCCGACTGGCTGGTGGTGGTGATGACCAGGACATGGGCCAGCGGATAAGCCTGGCGGAACCGCGCCCCCGCCGCCGCCAGCACCGGAGTCAGCACGCTCGATCCTACACAGGTGATCGTGCCCGAATAGGCCGGGGGTTGGGGGGCCAGCGTGGCTTCCGGCACCGGCGTGCGGTTGAATACCGCCGGGCCTGGATCGCAGCCCGCCAACCCCAGCGCCAACACACCCAGCAGCACCACGCCCCATGACGCCTCTCTACGGCGGCCTCTTAGCACACGTCTCCTCCTCCTGGCACGGCCCCATTGTATCACATGCCTTCTATAGCGTAAAGTGAACGCTTCTGTTGCCCAGGGCTGTTGCAAAGTCGGTGGGTGCTGGCCGACCCCCGCTGTCATCCTGAGCGCAGCGAAGGATCTTCGGGGCGGTCCGGGGTGCCGAGGCCACGATCGCGGTCTTCCCTACCGATTGGGCGGCCCCAACACGATCCTTCGCTGCGCT
>JBBSAN010001154.1:0-1853 GCA_038252265.1 Chloroflexia bacterium | reverse complement strand
GGCGCGGTCGTTATCCTGGTAGCCCTGGTCGTAGTGATGATTATACGTCGCGCACCAAAGGAAAGCGGCGAAATCAAGGTGTCCGGCACCATTGAAACCACGCTGACCGCGCTCTCGTTCAAGCAGCCCGGCCGGGTACGCGAGCGGCTGGTGGATGAAGGCCAGAAGGTGACCGCCGGTCAGGTGGTGGCACGGCTGGAAGACACCGTGGTCCGTCAGGAACTGGCCGGCCGGGAAGCGGATCTGGCAGCGGCACGCGCGGCCCTGGCTGAACTTCAGGCCGGATCGCGGGTCGAAGAGATCGCCCAGGCCGAGGCCGCGGTGAACCGTATCAAGGCTGAGTCGCGCCGGGCCGGGGACGAGTACCTCCGTTCCGAGCAGCTTTTCAAACGGGAGGTAATCGCCAGGCGCGACCTCGATCAGGCCCTGGCCGCACGGGATGCCTCGACAGCCGCGTTGCGGGAATCCGCCGAGCGGCTGCGGCAGGTCAGGGCCGGGGCGCGCAGCGAGACCCGCCAGCAGGCCGCTGCCCGGGTGAAGGGCGCCGAAGCGCTGGTAAACACAGCCAGGACACGGCTGGAAGAAGCCACCTTGCTGGCCCCGTCAGCCGGCATTGTACTCTCCAAAAATATCGAAGCGGGCGAGCAGGTCGCCCCGGGAACACCGGTGGTAACGATAGGGCGGCTGGAGGATGTCTGGATTCGGGGCTATGTACCGGAAAACGAGCTGCCGCGCATCAAGCTGGGGCAGAAGGCCCGGGTAACGGTGGATGGCTTGAAGGGCAAGGCCTTCGAAGGCCGCCTGGATTTCATCGCCCAGGAAGCCGAGTTCACCCCCAAGAACGTGCAGACCGAAAAGGAACGCGTGCGGCTGGTCTACCGGGTCAAGGTGACGGTTCCCAACCCGGACATTATTTTGAAACCGGGCATGCCGGCTGATGCGGTCATAGAAACCGGGGCAGACAACAAGGGTAACTGATTCAATGCCCGACAGCACGAATATGATAATAGCGGCCAACAACCTCACCCGCACTTTCGGCAGCCTGACCGCCGTTGACGGGCTCACGCTCAGCATCCCCGAGGGTGAGCTGTTCGGACTGATCGGCTCGGACGGTGCCGGCAAGACCACCTCCCTGCGCATGCTGGCCGGCATCCTCGACCCAAGCGGCGGCGAATTAACCGTGCTGGAGAAACCCTTCCCGGATGCCGCCGAACGGGTCAAGGGCGAGATCGGTTACATGAGCCAGCGCTTCGGCCTGTATCCCGACCTGACCGTGGCCGAGAATATCGCCTTCTACGCCGACATCTTCGGCGTCACCGGCCGGGAGCGGCGCGAACAGACCGCGCAATTACTGGACTTCAGCGGGCTGGCCGCATTTACCGGGCGGCAGGCCGGGCGGCTTTCGGGCGGCATGAAACAGAAGCTGGGATTGTGCTGTGCCCTGATCCACAAGCCACGCCTGCTGCTGCTGGACGAACCGACCAACGGTGTCGATCCGGTCTCGCGCCGCGATTTCTGGCGCATCCTGAGGGAGCTGCACGCCGAGGGTGTCACAATCGTGGTGGCCACCGCCTATCTAGACGAGGCCAGTCGCTGCGACCGGGTCGGGCTTATCCACGACGGCCGCCTGATCGCCTGCGATACGCCGGCTGTATTGACAGACAATGGGTCTGTATCGCTAGAAGAACTGGTGATCAGCCGGATCGGGGGTGAGCAGTTGCCCCTCTTTGAAAAAGGGGGGCCGGGGGGGATTTCTCCCCTGCCATCAGAATCACATCCCCCTCAATCCACCTTTGCCAAAGTGGGAAGTGAAGAGCCCGCCGTCACCCTCGACCACCTCACCAAACGCTTCG
>JBBSAN010001153.1:0-1862 GCA_038252265.1 Chloroflexia bacterium | reverse complement strand
GACGGTAGAAGTCAGTGGTCCGTGGTCACTGGGCCGTGAAAACTGACCAATGACCCCAGACCCCAGAACAGGTATAGACAGAAGAAGCCGGAAACGTTGATCACCCTGTGACCACGTTTCCGGCTTCTGGCTTTGTGCTGGCGCTTCTAAATTCTGACCACGGACCACTGACCACTGATCACTCGCCGCTAACTCCGCGGCGCGAGCGGTTTCATCAGGGCGCGGGGTTCCCCCAGCAGGGCAGGGTAGGCGGGGCTGCACCACTCGTCCAGCAGATCCTGGGCTTGCTGGCGCAGGGTGGGGTCGGCCTTGAACCCGTCGTTGATCGTGTCGCGCAAGACCCCCTCGATGTTGCCGCCGATCTGGAGGCCGGGCAGGTAGGGAATGGTCTGATCGTTGATCTGCGCGCTGACCTCGCGCCCGTTGCGGCTGAAGGTGTAGAGGAAGCTGGCCCGGTCACCGCGCTCCAGCGCCTCGGCCATGTTGAGGATGATTATCTTGAGCGTGACCACATCGGGCGGGATTGCGCCGACGCCGAACAACACCTGCGTGTCCATGAAGATCCGCGCCGCCATGATGTCCAGTTGCTCGCGCCAGAGCTGCCCGATCGCCTCGGGCAGGGTCGGCGCATCGGCAGGGATGGCCGGGGCGGGCACCGGTTCGCCCGCCACATGGGCGGGCGGGGCACCGGGGGGACCCCCCTGGCCCGTCCCGGCGTTGGTGGCCGTGGGGGTCGTATTCGGCTTGGCCGGGGTCGGAGTGGTCACGTCGGGCGAGGGCGATGGCGTGGGATCAGGGGCCGCAGCGGCGGCAGCCGCCGGGGGGCCGTCCGATCCGGTGGCAGGTTGCGGGTTCGGTTTCTGCGGATCCATAAGTACGCTTAACCTCCTGTGGCGCAGTGCGCCTAATTCATGGAGAAATGATTACGCCCTTGCAGGGTTTCCATTTCTGGCCCCGCGTGCGTCAGCCTGAGCAACGACAGTTCACGGCTCAACAGCCGGATCTCAGCATCGAGCCGCGCCCCGGCGGACGGGGCTTCCAGCAAATGTTGTTTTTCTTCGACCGGCACCTGGAGCAGCGCCCCGATCACGATCGACATCAAGGTGGGATCGTCGGGCAGTTTGAGCGGGAGGGCGGCCATCGCCGCGCTCTCGGCGCGCCCCGACTCGCGCAGCAACGCCTGGATATAGTCGTTGAACAGGGTGCCCGCCTGGCTCGTCGCGCCGCTGGCCGGGGCCGGTTCGACCTCGTCGGGCCAGAGTACGGCCCGCCCTGATAGATAAGGTTTGCGCTCGCGGTCCAACTCCAGGATGCGGATGCGCTCCAGCCCGGCCACCTGGACGATGTATTCGCGCCCGTTGTCCACGTTGTTGACTTCGGTGATCTGCGCCAGGCAGCCGACACGGTACGGCTCGGCCACACCCCCGACTTCCAGGCCGCTCTCAATGCCGACGATGCCGAAGCGCTGGTTGGTGCGGACACAGTCGGTGAGCAACTGCTTGTAGCGCTCTTCAAAAATATTCAACGCCTGGCCCACGCCTGGAAACAGGACCGTGTTCAACGGGAACAGCGGCAATTCGGTCCATTCCATACCCCACCCTCCCCTTCTCCCGGTGCGATACCCATACGCTATTATAGCACAATTGGTGCCCTGTAAAGGCCCGGCGGGAGTGGCCCCACGGCTGTTGCAAAGTCGTTCGGTGCTGGCCGACCCCCCGCGGTCATCCTGAGCGCAGCGAAGGATCTTCTCGGCGGTCCGTGGCGCCGAAGCGACGATCGCGATCTTCCCTGACGATCGCGCGGCCCCAACAAGATCCTCCACTGCGCTCAGGATGACAGGGGTGGACTTTGCAACAGCCGTG
>JBBSAN010001152.1:0-1863 GCA_038252265.1 Chloroflexia bacterium | reverse complement strand
TTGCCGACGGAATCAACGGCCCGGTAGAGATACATCCACGCCCCGCGCACCTTGATGTAAGTTTCGTCCACTCGCCAGGAGTCATTGGTTTGTTTGAGCTCGGCCCGCACACGTTTTTCCAATTGTGGCGCGTAGTGTTGGACCCAGCGATAGATCGTGGTGTGGTCCACATGAAGGCCACGCTCGATCATCATTTCTTCGAGGTCGCGGTAGCTGAGCGAGTACCTTAAATACCAGCGCACACAAAGGATGATGATCTCCGGCTGATAGTGCCGCCACTTGAAGGGATTGTCCTGCTCCAATGCGTCGCCTCCCACTGAGCTGCTATGCCTGCCCAGCGACTCTAACACACCAGTTCAGTTTTTGCAACACAGCCGCGGAGAGTGTGCGCGGCCCGACGGCGGACCTCACCTTGTTGAAACACTCGCGCCTGCTGGAGCGCTTGCCGCCGGGGGTGAGCGCGGAAGGCGACTTGGCCTATGTCGGGATCGGCAAGGCGCACCCGCAGGGGCTGGGCTTCACGCCGCGGCGCAAGCCGCGCGGGAAGGACAAGCACCGGGAGCGGGGGCAGGACGTGGAGCAAGCGCCGGAAGACATCGCCTACAACCAGGCGTTTGCCCGGAGTCGGATCATTGTGGAGCACACGATTGGACGATTGCGCCACTACGCGGCGCTGACCGTGCGGGACCGCCACCATTTGCCGGTGGAAGAAGACGACCGGGTCAACCGAGGGGCGGCCCCCCGCCGCGTAGAACGGGGCGACGAGTTCGCGGACAAAGGCGAGATCCAGCGTGCCCGCCACATGGCGATAGAAGTGATCGGCAGGGACGAGGTCATCCAGGGACACATGGCTGAGCGGGGTGAAGATTCGTGATTTGATCCCCAGCATCGCAAGGCGGTCTCCTTTTTGAATCTTTATCAGGAGTAGCCTACCGCGAAAGCGCCGATTTGGCACGTAGGGGTTTTTCAACAGGCTGCGCGGTTATGGTAGCTGTGCGCTTAACCGTGGTCGTGCCTGACAGCGCCCGATTTGTCACTCAACTCCGTGCCTGTGGATCGGGTGCCAACAAACGGCCCCGGTTTAAGCGCACAGCTACCGCGGTTATGCGATCCTTATAAAATTGGGTGGTTCACGTGGGCGTGCTGGCGAACGGGGTGATGGGCTTGAATCAAGGCGGGAACCCGGCCCCGGCCTGCGGGGTCCGCCCCTACGACTCCTCCACCTCCAGACCCGCCTCCAGCGAGAGGATCGCGGCCAGCGCGGCGTCTGCCGCCTCCCGCACGGCGCGGGCCGGGGCGGCGCGGTACAGCGTCATCAGCCGACGAACCGCCCGGTCGGGGATGTTACGTCGTTGCCGCCCCAGCGCCCCCGCCGCCGCCTGTTGCACGCCGGGCTCGGGGTTATCCAGCAGATCGCTCAGTTGCTCCAGCAGGGTGGGAGGCAGGTGATCTAGCTGCCCAATCCAGTCGGCATACAGCGCTTGACCGGGGGCGTGTACGGGGGTCGGCCCCGGATCGGTGCCCGCCAGCAGCGCCTCGGCGGCGACGGCTGCGGCCCGCAGGGTGGCGGGGTGCGTCGCGGCCAGGGTCTGCGCCGCGGCCTGGCGGACGCTGCCGTCGGCCTCCCCCAGCGCCTGGCGCAAGGCCGCCTCGGGCGCTGCCGGGCCAAACGCGGCCAGCGCGGTGGCGGCACTGCTGCGCACCAGTACCAGCGGATGATCGAGCGCGGCGGTCAGGGCGGGCAGCGCCTCGGCGGGAGGGCGCGCCGCCAACTCCGCAACCACCTCTGGCCCCGCCACGCCCAGCGCCTCCACCAGCACGGCGGTCGGCACCCGCGCCCCCAGCCCGACGAGCGCCCTGGCG
>JBBSAN010001151.1:0-1864 GCA_038252265.1 Chloroflexia bacterium | reverse complement strand
TAGCCCTCGGCGATCGTGGGTTCCTCGCCGCGGCCGCGTGCGGTGATCGCCGTGACCCGGAAGCCGGCGGCGGCCAGAGCGCCCGGGGCGAGCTCGGGCGGAAGTTCCACAGCTCGCAACTGGCCACGCAGGGGTGTGGCATCCGAGGCATCGTCGGCGCAAGGGCTGACAACCAGGTCGGCATCGCTCGTCCCAGCGGCGGTCAGGGCGAAAACGCGGGCCGGCAGCCCGGCAGCTGACTCGACGCGGAGCGTGGAAAGGTCGGCCAGGTGCTCGGCGGGCAGACAGAGCCACAGCGGTCGAAAACTATCCTGCTGCCAGCAGCCGCTTTCAGCTGAAGGACTGGCACACGTCTCCGGCCAGCGGGAGGTGACGGCCTGCATCGGCAGTGTCCAGCCATCTTCCCCTGTGCCCACGGCGGTCACCGGCCAGGGGCTCAGGGAGGCGCCATTTCCGGTCGGCAGGGCAGCGATGCCGGCCGGCTGCACGGGCTGCTGGAGCAGGAAGATCATCAGGATAGCCAGGAGCGCGGCGGTGGCGAGGCCGAGATTGATGATCAGACCGCGCCGACCGCCAGGTCGCCCGGCGGCGAGCTGGTAGTCGGTCTCGCTCGGCGGAGCCTGGGCGATCTCGGAGAGGTCGAGCGAGAGCCACTTCACCGCGTCGGGCTTCCCACGCGGAACCATGCCACGGCGATCGTCGCGGTGGAGGCCGCGGGCCTCTTCGAGCAGGTGGGTCAGGGCGCGGCGAGCGACCTCGTCGGGGTCAGCCCGCTTGACGGTGCCGCCGCGAACCTGCGCCTCGGCGTCAAGCTCGCGCTGGATGTGCTGGCGATCCTGCGCATAGATCGCATCGAAGAGCTCGCGCTTGTCGGCGGGCAGCGTGGCGATCCGGCGCCGGGCAGCCTCGGCCTGCTCCGCAGCACGGCTAAGGCCCTCAAAGGGATCGCTCGCAGCCTGGTCTTCCCCGGCAGCAGCGAGCAGAGTCTGCTGGGCCTCGAGGTAGGCGAGCCAGGCTCGGTAGGAGACGATCACGTCCTGGCGGTAGCGGGCCGACTCGCGCTCGTCGCTGCTCATCGCTGGGCCTCCGGGATGGTCAAGATCAGGCTGGCCTGGTTTGCCGCGAGGGGGAGCTCGACACCCCAGGCTGGGAGGCGCACGGAAAGGGCGTCGCCGGGCCGCACGTCGCGGCGCAGTTGCGTTGTGCCCTGGACGTCCGTGAGCCCCTCGGCCAGCACATCGCCGAAAACATTGACCAGCTGGACGCGCACCCGGGCGACAGGCTGGCGCATGTCGGGTGTGGGCGTGGCGATGCCGAGGGGTGAGCTCCCGGTGGACGGCCGATCAGTGGCGACGACGGTGACCGAAAGGGCGAACGGCACCCGGGCGACCGGCGCAGGCGGAGGTGGGGGCAGCGCCGGGTCGCGCTCGGTCGCGACCACCTCGCGAGCAACAGGGTTCGAACTGTTCGCAGTTCCAGCAACGGTTGGTGTGGGGGAGAAGGCGGGCTGATCGACTGCTCCGGGTTGTTGGGAAAGGGGGCTCGCAGCGGCGCTACTCTGAGCGGATGCCGTGCTCGCCGTCGTCTCAGAAAGCCGCTGAAGGTCGGAGAAGCGCACCCAGCCTGGGAGAATGCTCGCCTCGGTCTCGACGCTCACCCACAGGCCACTCACCGGCCCACGGACACTGACGCGGGTTTCAGGGGCGAGGGTGGCCAGAGCTGTCCCTCGCTCACTCGGCTCGCGGCGCAGCACGGTCTCCTGGACGATGATCGCCGGGCCGGCGGCGATGCTCTCCTGCCCATTGGCTCCAGCAGCTGCCGCCGGTGGAGCGCTTCCACCCGCCACGCTACCAGGAGGAGAGGC
>JBBSAN010001150.1:0-1867 GCA_038252265.1 Chloroflexia bacterium | reverse complement strand
TGCCAAGCATACGCGGGATTGAGCGTAGACGTGAGCGCAGGAAATTAAATACGGTCCCCCTGCGTGGGCAGCCTATTTAATTTCAGGCACCACGCACGACCGACCCGGCCCCCACGGGTCAAATTTGGCGTAGGTATTGTATTAGATATCAGATTTTCGGGGAGGAGTTACGTTGCGCGACTTCAGAGAACTGAAGGTTTGGGAGAAAAGCCATCGGTTGACCCTGGAAGTCTATAAAGCTACTGTAGGGTTCCCGCGAGAAGAGATGTACGGATTGACAAGCCAGGTACGGCGGGCCTGTGCGTCAATCCCGGCTAACATTGCTGAGGGTTGTGGTCGCGGCAGTGTGGCTGAACTGGCGCGCTTCTTGCAAATTTCAATGGGATCGGCAAGTGAGCTAGATTATCACCTCATGTTGGCGCGAGATCTCTGCTTGCTAAACAGAGATGAGTATAACCGCCTCGCTGGTGAGTTAGCCGAAGTTAAGCGGATGCTTATCACCTATCTGCAAAAGATCAAAGCTTCTCAGACCGGTAATAAACCGACTTCCAACATCTGAGGGTGCATCCGCCCGTTTCGCGGAAAGCTAATTTCTAATTTCTGATTTCTAACTTCTATCCAGGAGACCCCATTGGATCAAGATCGGCCCCCTGATGGTACGCTGACCAACCCCGAAGACATTGCCCAGCTACGCGACGCGATCACGGCCCTCCAAGGCGGGGATCGCGAACGTGCCCGCTCCATTTTCAACGAGCTAGTCCAGCGCGCCTACCGCGATGTGAACGCCTGGCTGGGGCTGGCGATGAGCAGCGACGACCCGGTCGAGGCGTTCGGAGCGCTGCGGAACGCGCATCTGGTCCAGCCCGACAACCCCTTTATCGCCGGGGCCGCCACCGAACTCGCCAGGCGCTGGCCGGAGCAAGCCCGCACCGAGGGGATCGAGCAACTGGGCGCGACTCCCCAGGATCGGGATGCCCTGGCCGCCAGCATCGCCCTCCCCAGCGACCACCTCGCCAACCTGGAACGGGTCGGCGAGCCTGCCGATGCCGACTCGGAAGCGGTTGCCACCGCAGGGGGTGCCCGCCTGGCCGAGGGCCAGCACCGGGTGGCCGGGGACGAGCGCCGCAGTGGGGGCGGCAGTGGGCGACGGGTGCTGACCTTCGTCGGCCTGGCGCTGATCGGCGTGCTCCTGCTAGGAGCCTTCTACACCGCGTTGCAGAGTTCGGGGGTGTTCCAGCCCCTCGCGCCAACGGCCACCGTTACCCCTATCCCCACCCTGCCGCCGCCCCAGGTTCGCCTGCCGCCGACCACGCTGCCGCGCACCGCCGCCCCGGTCACCCCGGCGGGGAGCGCAACCCCGCTGCCCAGCGAGACCCCTAGTAGTGCCGCCGTGACCCGCCAGACCGCCTTGAAAGCGGTGCAGGACGGACGCTTTGCCCAGGCCGTCCCGCTGCTGGAGCAGGTCACCGCCCGCGACCCGCAGGACGCCGAAGCCCTCTATGCGCTGGGCCTCGCCTACCTGAACGCCAGCGACCACCCGAACGGGGCGCAGGAAGCGTTGCTGACCTTCCGCTCGGTCGCGGCGTTGCAGCCTAACTGGCCCCCTGGCCTCCAGATGCTGGCCGAAACGCTGATGCGCCAGCGCCCGCCGCAGTACCGCGAGGCGGTGCCCCTGGCCCACCACGCCGCCGAAGTGGACCCGACCCGGCCTGAGTACTGGATCACGCTGGCGCGGGCCTATGAGGGCGCGGGGGATGCCGCCAGTGCCACCCAGGCCTACGCCGAGGCGGCGCGCCACAGCCCCGCGCCCCCGCCCCCACCGCCGCCCACCATCCCGCCCACGGCGACGTTGACGCCCGTCCCGGTG
>JBBSAN010001149.1:0-1867 GCA_038252265.1 Chloroflexia bacterium | reverse complement strand
GGGATTGATGCTGGCCCCGGAGGACGAGTTAGCGGACCCGTTCGATCGGTTCGTGATGATTTGCTATCCCACGGCCCGCGCACCCCAGCGCCGGAGAGAGAAATTGGCGGATGGCCGAGCCTGAGCCAACCACCATGATCGGCCACTGGTGTGGCCGCGCTAGCACCGTGGACGGCGCGGCCTGCTGGACAGGGCGGGCACTGTGACCGTCCTGCGGCCATCAGGGGACAGCCGTTGTCACCGTCCCGACCGCTGCCGAGATCGAGCCGATCAGGGGGCCGCTCCTGGTCACGGAGGTGACCGCTGTTCTGGTCGCACGGGGGCAAGAGGGACATCCGTATGTTTGACCTGTGGGACTTATGTCGAGCAAACCCGGCTTTGCCCAGTCTCAGTGCCCGAGTGGTCGGACTCCACACTAACCGCGCTCCGTGGGTGGTAACGCCAACGAACGGACTACGGGATGCTTCTCCATTCCCGTACTCGGCAAATCGCCAGGGCAGAGTACGTCCGGGGTAGCGCAGAACAGTTGGGGACAATGGGCTAGCCGCCAACTTTGATGAGGATCTCTGCAAGGAAGGGGCCGGATCTGGTAGAGCTGCAAAGGGAAGTGAAAGACGTACCAGAACCGCGTGGTCGCTACGCTAAAGCAGCGAACGGAGGAACCAGGATGCTAGAACGCAAAACCTTTAAGTACCGGCTGTACGTGACCCGCGCGCAAGCGGCCGCGCTGGTGACCACGCTGGATCGGTGCCGAGAACTCTACAATGCCGCCCTCCAGGAACGGCGCGATGCCTACCGCATGGCGCATACGTCGCTGACCTTTGCCCACCAGTCGGCGGAACTGCCCGCCGTGAAAGCGGCGCGGCCCGAATACCGGGACGTGTTCAGCCAAGTGTTGCAGGACACCCTCCACCGGCTCGATCGCGCGTTCGTCGCCTTCTTTCGCCGGGTCAAGGCCGGGGAAACGCCCGGCTATCCCCGCTTTCAGGGCCAGCACCGCTACGATAGTTTCACCTATCCGCAGTACGGCCACGGAGCTACCCTCACGTATCGCGGGGGACGCTGGGGCACGCTGACCCTGTCCAAGTTAGGCACGCTGAAAGTGCGGATGCACCGTCCGGTCGCGGGCACGATCAAGACGGTGACGATTCGGCGCGATAGCGAGCAGTGGTACGTCTGCTTCTCGTGCATGGTGGACAGCGCGCCCCTCCCGGCCAGCGACACAGCGACGGGCATCGACCTGGGGCTGCTGCACTTTGCGACGCTGGCCGATGGCTCGACCATAGACCACCCCCGGCCGTTGCGCGGTGCCCTCAAGAAGCTAGCAACGGCCCAGCAGCACTTGTCGCGCTGCCAACGGGGCAGCCGTCGCCGGGCGCGCGCCAAGCGCACCGTCGCCCGCCTGCATCGCCAGGTGCGGAATCAGCGCGCCGACTTATGCCATAAGGCCGCGCGGTCACTGGTGAATGCGTACGGGACCATCGTCTTTGAGGATCTGAAGGTGCGCAACCTGATGCACAACCATCGGCTGGCCTTCTCAATTAACGATGCGGGGTGGGGACAGTTCGTCCAGTGCTGTGTTGTCAAGGCTGCAAGTGCCGGGCGGCAGGTACTGTTGGTGGACCCCCGCTATACCTCGCAAACCTGTAGCGGCTGTGGTGCGGTCGCAAAGAAAGCCCTGTCTATTCGCTGGCATTCGTGTCCGTGCGGGACAGAACTGGATCGGGACCACAACGCGGCGATCAATATTCTCCGGCGGGGATGCCGCCTACATCCTTACGAGGCTGTCGAAGCTATACCCCTTCGGGGTCGTAGTACATCACTTCAAGACGGCGCTCTTTGATGCGTGGACGATCCGCCACCGGCT
>JBBSAN010001148.1:0-1884 GCA_038252265.1 Chloroflexia bacterium | reverse complement strand
CAGGTCGGCGGGCCACCCGCGCTCGGCCAGGATGCGCGACCCGACCCAGACATGCTGGTCAAGCGTCGGATATTGTTCGTAGTCGAAATCGTGGATCAGGCCCGCGACGCCCCAGTATTCTACATCTTCGCCAAACTTCGCGGCATAAGCCCGCATGGCCTGTTCCACGCAGCGCATATGCTTGCGCAAACTGTCACTTTGCACAAATTCACACACCAGCGCCCAGGCAGCCTCACGGCTGGGGACCAGGGCCGGGGTGTCGGTCGGAGAAGTCATAACCGATCTCATTCCTCTCAAACAAGATAAGTAGGTCGTTACAGGGATAATCAGCTTCAGTATACCGAATCCGGCGGGGGGTGACAAGGCGCGGGCGTCCGCCGTATACTGATTACAGGCCGGAAACGGCCCACAGCAGATCTTCAGGGCAGGGTGCAATTCCCGATCGGCGGTAAGCTCCAGGGGAGCCAGCCCGCGAGCCGCGAGAGCGGTAGGATCCGGTGCAAAGCCGGGGCCGACAGTTACAGTCTGGATGGAAGAAGATCGCGCCGCCACGCCAATACACACGCTGTCGCAACGCTGCGGCCAACCCCCTGCGCCTCGGAGCGGGAGGGACGGGTCATGCAGGGTGCGCCCTCGCGTGTGGGCTTATGCCGCGACCGACCGTGCCCTGACTGCCTGGAGCAGCCAGGGCATTTTTGTGAGCGCGAGTACAGCGAGGCGGCGCAAAACCCTGTAACATAGGCCGGGGCAGGGTCCGGCCCAGAGGGAACAGACGATGAACACATCCTTTCTTAAAACCGAGCCGCGGATCAGCGCGGCCACCGAAAATAGTGGGCGAGGCGGGGATCCCCCCACCCTACTCCCCCTAGCGCCGGGGGTGGGGATCAGCGAAGGCCGCCCCGCGCTCCGGCTCGCCGCGCCTGCGACCATCAGCGCCGACCCCCCGGCACCGGGCACCGCCGAAAGCCGGGCACGCCGCAGCAGTCTGGCGCTGGCGGGGGTGGTGCTGGCCGGGGGGCTGGCCGGGGGGCTGGCCTGGCAAGCGGTCGTCACCGCCGGGATGGTGCCCGCCTACATTCTGCCAGGCCCCGGCGCGGTCGCCGCCAAGTGGCTGGCGCTCTATAGCAACGGGCTGCTGTGGCACCACGCCAGCACGACCCTGCTGGAAGGACTGCTGGGCTTCGCGCTGGCCTTCGTCGTCGGCGTGGGGTTAGGCTATCCCCTGGCGCGGTCGCGGGTGCTGGCCGGGGTCCTCGCCCCCTATGTCGCCGCATCACAGGCGGTGCCCGTTGTCGCGCTCGCCCCGCTGCTGGTGCTCTGGTTCGGGTTGGGCCTGCTGCCCAAAGTGCTGATCTGCGCGCTGATCGTCTTCTTCCCCATCCTGATCAATACCACCGTCGGCCTGCGCTCGATTGACCGCTCGCTGATCGAGGCGGCGCACAGCATGGGGGCGAACGCGGCGCAAACGTTATGGTATGTCGAGATCCCGCTGGCCCTGCGCTCGCTGCTGGGCGGGGTGAAAATGGGGCTGACCCTGTCGATGACCGGGGCGGTGGTGGGCGAATTCGTCGCCTCCAGCGCCGGGCTGGGCTACCTGATGACCCTGGCCCGCTCGAACTACGACTCGCCCATGCTCTATGCCGCCCTGCTCACCCTCGCGGGCACCGCCGTGCTTGGCTATGCCACCATCACCGCGCTGGAACATTTGCTGATTGATTGGGAGTGACGAGTGGTCAGTGGTCAGTGGTCAGTGGTCAGTGATTAGGAATCAGCTATTTCTAACCACTAACCACTAACCACTCGTCACTGACCACTGACCACTGACCACTGACCACTGACCACTGACCACTCGTTAGGAGTAAATCGTCGTATGCGTAAAGTAGT
>JBBSAN010001147.1:0-1887 GCA_038252265.1 Chloroflexia bacterium | reverse complement strand
GGTGTGCCTCATCATGCTCACCAACCCCCATCTCCCATCCCCCCACCCCCCCCACCATGGCCCCCACCGCGGCGGGGAACAGGCCGGGGAAGACGGCGGGGCGGCGAAAGAGCCGCTGCTCGGCGGGGGTGAGCAGATCATAGCTCCAGGTGATCGTATCGTGGAGGGTTTGCTGGCGCGCAGGCAGGGGCGGCAGCGTGCCCAGCGTGCCGTTGTGGAAGGTGAGCCGTTCGGGCAGGCGGGCCAGGAGGGTGGCGAGGTCGTGGTGCTTGACCTGGGAGGCGGCCAGGCGCAAGGCGAGCGGCAGGCCATCGAGGCGGGCGCACAGGGTGGCGACGATGGCGGCGTTGGCGGGCGTCACGGCAAACTGCGGGTCGGCCCGGCCTGCGTAGTGGGCAAAGACCGTCACCGCCGGCACCGCCGCCAGCGTGGTCAGCGGCGGCAGGTGGGCCATGTCGGGCACCTGGAGGGGGGCGACCGGAAATTCGTGTTCGCCGTAGACGTGAAGCACGGTGCGGCTGGTGACGAGGGCGCGCAGGCGGAAGGTGGTTGCCAGGAGCTGGCGCACCTGGGGGGCCGCGCCGATCACCTGCTCGAAGTTGTCGAGCACCAGCAGCAGATCTTGATCGCGCAGGGCGTATTGCAACGTGTCGAGCAGGGGGTGGCCCGCCTCCTCTTTCACCCCCAGGGCGGTGGCAATCGTCGGGATGACCAGCGCGGGGTCGCGGATGGCGGCGAGGGCGACCAGGATCACGCCGTGGGTGAAGTGATCCAGCACATCGGCGGCCACCTGGAGGGCGAGGTGGGTCTTGCCGGTGCCGCCGGGGCCGGTGAAGGTGACCAGGCGGGTACCGGGCTGGGTCAGCAGCGCAGCAGCGGCGGCCCGTTCGGGTTCTCGCCCGATCAGCGGGATCGGCGGCAGGCGGACGTTGGTCGGGTGGTGGGCCAGGGCGGGCAGCGGGGGAAAGTCGGCGGGCAGATCGAGGGTGAGTACCTGGAAGACGTGGACGGGGCGGATGATGTCGTTGAGGTGATACTTTTCCAGATCGCGTACGATGACTTTGTTCGGCAGCGCCGCCCCCAGCGCGGCTTCGGTGGTGGCCGTCAGCAGGACCTGACCGGGATGGGCCACGTCCAGCAGGCGGGTGACGGGGGTGAGGGCCGGATCGGTCAGGACCGCAGGCAGCGCGGGCGCAGGGCCGGTATCGAGGGCCATGCATAGACGCATCAAGGCGGGGGCGAGTATAGGTTCGGCCTCGGCGGCCTGCTGGGCCTCCAGGGCCGCGCCAAGTGCCGCCAGCGCGGTCGCAAACAGGGCACCCAGGCGGGGGCGGTCGTCATGAATCACCTCGCCGCCATGCGCCTTGATGGCACGGCGAAGCAAGGTGATGTGGCGGCGCAAGGCCGTTGCATCGTCGGCAGCCCGTTCTCCGGTTGGGGTACGACTTTCCAGCGCGGTGAACAGGAAGGTGACCGTCTCCGGCGGCCCCTCGTCCATCAGTATTCTCCTCGGTCTGCCAACGCCCGGCCCTGTTCGGCAGGGCTTCGTGCTTATTACCGGCGGCGGTGTGGGTGCAGATCGGCACGCCTACCGGAACTCGGGATCGATCTTGTCTCCTTAGTATAACGGTTCTGGCGTGAGAGGGTGCCGTTTTCAGGACTAATATGCTATAAAGTAGTAGTTCTTTTGGCTGATCGCTGTCCAGTACCGGCGTGAGTGTCCGGCCACGGCGGGGTCGGGGGTCGGGGATCAAGGGTTGGGGGTTGGAATGGTAATAGCCCGGATCCCTGGCCCCTGCCCCCGCGTCTACCGGCCTGACCAGGTGGGCCGCGACGCGCCGCCGAAGTAGGTGATGTGGAGGGGGGGCGGGGCGGGGGTGCCCGGCG
>JBBSAN010001146.1:0-1892 GCA_038252265.1 Chloroflexia bacterium | reverse complement strand
TTCGGTGCGGGTCACCGTCCCATCGGCGGCGCGGCGGAAGGCCAGCGCCAGGTGGGTATGGCCCACCAGGCAGTAGCGCGTGTGGAAGAAGGGGTAGCAGAGGGCGGCGTCGTGCGCTTCGACCACATACTCCCAGATCGGGTCGCGGGGGCTGGCATGGACCAGGGTGAAATGGGCCATCGGCAGGTTGCGCGTTTGGGGCAGCTTTTCGAGGTACGTGTGGTTGTCCGGGGTCAGGTGGGCGATGGTCCAATCGATCACAAACCCGGCATCATCGTTGAACAGGACCCGCTCGGCCCGGCCCAGCACGCCCCACTCATGGTTGCCCGGCAGGCAGATGTGGTCATAGGTGCGGAGCAGGTCCAGGCACTCGTTCGGCTGGGGGCCGTAGCCGACTACGTCGCCCAGGCACCAGATCCAGCCGTCGGCCCCGTCTGCTTTCAGCCGGGCGAGCACCGTCTCCAGCGCCGGGAGGTTCGCATGAATGTCCGCGATGATGCCAATACGCACGGGGTCGCTCCTCTATTGCGGGGCCTCGGTGGGGTCTGCTATACTGCACTATAGCACACACGCCGGGTGGCGTCAAAGACGAGACGAGAAGTTAGAAATTAGAAATCAGAAGTCAGATTTTTATAGTGGTGACATCTGTTGCATCTACTCTTCTAACTTCTGATTTCTAATTTCTAATTTCTGAGTGAAGGCTGATGCGCGTACCCATTCGACCCCAAGCGGTCCATATCAACGGGCAGACCGTGATTGCGGTGCTGCTGGCCGTCGGCGTGGGCGTGGTCGCCGGAGCGGTCGCCGCCCAGGTCAACCCGATCATCCCTATCGCCGGGGTGCTCGCGCTACTGCCGCTGCCGTGGCTGCTGACCCGGCCCCTGGTCAGCTTCGTCGCGGCGGTGGGGGTGATCACCCTCTTGCCATTCGCCACCCTGCCCTTTAAGGTCGGGCTGACCCCGACCTTCCTCGAACTCGCCCTGCTGATCGGGCTGGGGGTCTGGGCGTTCGGGCTGGCCCGGCGGCCCGAATGGGGGCTGGTGCGGTCGCCGCTCGACGGGGGCGTGCTCTTGTTCGTCGGGGTCAGCCTGTTCGCCCTGATCCTGGGCCTCAGCCGCGACCACGACATCAGCATTGTCCACAACTATTTCAAGACGGTGCTGGGCATCACCATCTACTACAGCGCCTTCCAGTTGCTCCGCAGCCCGGCAGCGGTGCAATGGGTGATGCGGGCGCTGGTGGCGGGCGGCGCGGCGGCGGCGGCGCTGGGGGTCGTGCTCTGGCGGCTGCCCGATACGCTGGCGACTCGCATCCTCGGTGCGCTGCGCGTCGTCGGCTACCCCACCGACCGGATCATCCGCTATGTGGAGGACGACCCGGCGAAGGGCGCGCGCGCCACCGGCACCAGCGTGGACCCCAACAGCTTCGGCGCGTTGCTGGCCGTGATCGTCGCCCTGACCCTGGCCCAGGCCCTCGCCCGGCGGCCTATCTTCCCCCGCCCGCTGATCGTGCTGGCCCTGGCCGTCGAAGGGCTGGCGATCTACGCGACCAACTCGCGCTCGGCCCTGCTGGCGGCGGTGGCGGCGGCGGGGTTGATCGGGCTGCTGCGCTACCGGCGGCTGATCGTGCTGGGCGGCGGGGTGGCCGTGGTCGCGCTGCCGCTAGGCCTGGGCGGCAGCTACCTGGCCCGGCTCCAGTCGGGCTTCGCCTTGCAGGATCAGGCCCAACTGATGCGCCTGGCCGAATACCAGAACGCGTTCACCATCATCGGGCGCTACCCTTTCTTCGGCGTCGGCTTCGGCACCGCCGGGGAACTCGACCTGACCACCGGCGTGTCCAGCATCTACCTGACCATGGCCGAGCGCATGGGCCTGATCGGCCTGGGCGTCTTC
>JBBSAN010001145.1:0-1903 GCA_038252265.1 Chloroflexia bacterium | reverse complement strand
GACCCGAACCGCTGGCGAGAAGAGCGTGATGACACGCCAGTAAACGATAGGAAGGAAAGACCTTTACATGATCGTCTCCGCTCTGTCAGGATGAAAGGCATTTCTGTTCTGGCATCTAACAAGGATAAAGAATGAAACCTTCAATAGCGGGGCTCGCCGTGCTGGCATTGGGCGCGACTCAAGGCTGGGCTGACCCGGCCTTCACGATCAAGGACGAAACCGGCCGCGGCTTCGCGCCGGATGTGGTGAATTACACCATCAAGCTGTCTGAAAACGAGGCGGAGAAACTCCGGCTCACCGACGACTCCGGTCAACCGGTCGCCTTCCAGGTGACGGAGCCCGACCAGGCCGGCCAGGCGGTGTTGAGCTTTGTCACCGGTCTTCCGGCCAACAGCAACGTCACGTTCAACCTGAGTCGTGACGGCCAGGGCCCGTTGGGCAGTTCCCATGTTTACGCGCTCGCCGAGGGGGATACGCTGACGCTCGCGAACGAATTGTGTGCGGTCAAGGTGCCCGGCCCGATTGAGCAGAGCTACAAGACGGCGGTGCCGGCCAACGTGTTGCCCGCGCCGATCCTCAGCTTTCGCAGCGGCTCCTCGAATGCCTGGTGGGGCGCCGGGCGAGTGCTCTCGGAGCGCCGGGTTTCAGCCTGGCGCGTGAAGACGACGGCCCGGGGGCCAGCCTTCGTCGAAATGGTGTATGAGCTGGACTATGAAGGCGGCGGGTATTACCGGGCCATCGTGCGCCTGGCCGACCGCGTGCCCATGGCGCGCGTGATCGAGGAATACGACTTGGGCCGCATGGAAGGCGGCACGGGGGTGGACTCGCTCAGCCCGACGCATGACTGGCGCTCCGGGCCGGGCGGCCACGCGACCGAGAAGGACCTTTGGGAGCTCGATCTCACCCGGGGCTGGCAGCCGGACACCGTGGAAAAGGCCACGGCCTGGGGCAATGGCGGCGGTGGCGACCTTGGCGCGTTCGTTCCGTTGGCGGAGTTCAAGGCCAGTTTTCTGATGAATGCCGGGGCGTATGGCGCTGACCGGATTTCCCTCTTTGGCCTGTGCCGGGCCGCGGATATCCAGGTCGGCAGCGCATATCCCGGCGTGGGCATTACCCCCCTGCATAACGGGTTCTGGCGTCGGGCCATGGATCTGGAAATCGCGCGGCCCGGTCCGGCGCAGGCGACGTTGCTCCTGCCCATGACGCGTACGCCGCCGCGATGGGTGGAGTCCTCTCCCTTCTGTGTGGCGCCCCAGGATCCGACTCGGCCCTACACCTATGCCCGTCGCCAGTGGGGGCTGGTGCTCGGCGCCCTGCCGGTTACCATCCTGGCCCGACAGGGTGACAGTTCCTCCTGTCGCACCTACCAGGCGCGCCTGACCTACGGCACGGTGGGCCTTGATCGCTACAAGGACTATATTCTCGAGTGGCCCCTTGACGGCGCTCCGGGCAGGCCCGAGGCGAAGCCCTCGTACCCCCGCGTGTTCGTGAAGGCGGATCAGATCAAGAAATATCGGGCCGCCCTGACCCCGGATAACCCACTGACCTTGCCCATGACCAACCGCTCGTACGCCCTTTCCGGCAATGCCGCCCTGATGAAACCCGCCCAGGTTGACCGCACGATAGCGGGACTGCAAACCTTGATCTTCTCTGCGGTCGGATATGCGGCCCAGAGCCACCACGCCTGTTGCGACGCCGGTAGCGTTTTGGTCGGCGCGGATGATGCGCTGGGCTATCCGGAGCTGTCGGCGATTCAGTACAAGACCCTGCGCACCAAGCTGGCGTTGCTGGCGTATCTGTTCACGGAGCCGGACGTCAACGGCCAGGGCAGCGGCTCGCATACCGGGAACCCCAACATGAGCCTAGCCCGGCAGGGGTGGATTACCGACGCCATCGCCCTGCT
>JBBSAN010001144.1:0-1909 GCA_038252265.1 Chloroflexia bacterium | reverse complement strand
TCGGGCAGCCGGGCCAGGTGCGTTGCCGCGCGCTGACCCGCTACCACGCGCCGGGCCAGGGCCTGCTCCTGGGCGGGGGTCAGGAGCGGGGCCGCCGGGAGATACCGCGGGGCGGGGTTGAGTGCCGGGAGCGTGTCGATCATGGGCATTGGTTCGTTCCTCCTCTCTATGGTTTTTAGGACCAGGCCAGGTGGTCCATCTCGTCGCGCAGCGCGGCCAATCGCTGCCGGGCCGGGGGCGGGCCGTTGTGCGCCACCCAGGTGAGCGCTAAGGTCAGGCTGGGATCGTCGGCCAGGCACAGGACCAATCCCGGCGTCGCCAGCGGGTTGCCTGCCTGCGGCGGGCCGACAAAGATCCCGATCTGGTGGCCGCGCCGCAACGCCTCCAACGTCCCCAGGTGTTCCAGCGCCGCCCAGTACACGTTCAGGGTTGCCACCTGCACGGTATGGCGGTAGAACTCTAGATGGAGCCGTCCGTAGAGTGCGGTGGGCGTGCGCGCCCAGGTCCACACATGCCGGGTATCCAGTTCGCCGCCGAGGGGGGTGCCCGGCACCGCGTAGTGGCGCAGGCAGGCGCGGATGGCCGCGTCGCCCGGGGGCGCGAGATAGATCATCGGCAGCGTGTGCCCGGGCACCAGGAGCAAGCCGCTCCCGGCGATGCGGTGTGCCCCGGCCTGCAACTCGGTAAGGAAGGCGTCACCCTCGGCGTCGGTGAGCAACGGGATTACCTGCAAGCCCCCGGTGCGGGCGGTATCATCAAGGTGAGGGTTCATCCATAGCCTCCTCTCGGTGGGGTACCTGCGGGCACCCCACCCGCTAAAAACTGCGTGGAGAGCGCATACGGGTCGCAGCGCTGGGGGCTGTCGGCCAGGCAGCGCGTCCAGGTCGCAGCGTCCGGGCAGACCACTGCCCGATCCGCCAGCACCAGCACCAGGCCTTCGTCGGCGCGGAGCTTACGCTGCGCTTCGGGATAGCTGGTGGCGTAGAGCCAACGGCCGGTCGTCGTGACCAGGCCGATCGGGAGCCGCTGCATCATCAGCCCTCCTCTTCCTGGCGCTGGACTTCAGCCGCCGACACCAGATGCAGCCGCCGCGCCCCATTCGCCAGACTCATCTCTTCGCGGATGTGGACCAAGCGGTCCAGGGTCTTTTTCAATTCCCCGGCGGTCGCGACATGATCATCCACAATCGCGGCCTCGAACAGGGAGCGGCGGTTCAGACGATGCATCCGGGCGGTGTTGCGGGTGTGGGCCTCCACGGCGCGTTGGCAGGAAGCTTCGGCCGCCTCCAACAACTCGACGAGTCCCCCGTGATGTGCAGGCATCCGCTTAGCCCTCCCCATGCGTGCGGCGGTAGAGCACCACCAGCCGCGCCCAGAACGTGCGCAGCGGCATGGGCCCTTCGCTGCGCCAGAGCTGCCAGACATCCCGCGCCCCGTCGAAGAGGAAGAAACAGGCGGTGAAGCCCCCACTCACGCCCACGGCGAGGAACGGTACCCAGAGCCAGGTCCCGCCCCCGTGGTGCGCCAGCAGGGCGACCGTGACGCCGAGGATCACGGCCGTCCCGGCGCTGTAGCGGATGAGGTTGGGGGCGTAGCGGATCGTGGCGTGTTCGAGCGCGAGCACGATCCCCGCGATCCCCAGCACCAGCAGATCAAAACTGTCGATCATCGGTGCCCCTCCGTTGCAGACAACACAGGTAGAATGAGATCAGAGGTGGTCGGGGCCGGGAGATAGCGCCCGGCTTCGGCCACCTGCCAGCTTGCCTCGGTGGTCAGGGTGTCGGTAAAGCCGTCCGACCCGACGGGGCCCGCCCGGACGGCGAGCGCGCGACGGGCCATCCAGCCGGCGGTGTGGGCGGCGGTCGCGGTGTAGTCCGGGCGGGGAAAGGTCGCCCACCAGACGGCACGCC
>JBBSAN010001143.1:0-1910 GCA_038252265.1 Chloroflexia bacterium | reverse complement strand
GGTCGACGCCATCACCGCCGATCCTGGCGCGTTCGCCGCCGCCCCGTTTGTCGAACTGATCGCCTTTAGTGACCATTGCGGAGTGATCGGGCCGCGAACCAGCCGCAAGCTGGCAGCAGACTTTGCCGCGCACGCCCCGTGGATCCCGACCGAGTGGCAGCCCCTGTATAGGCAGTTTCAGACCGCGTTCACCCTGGCCGCCGCCGCCGGGTTTGTCCAGTTTTGGTAGGAGCAGGCGGCAACCCGCCAGGGGTGTCCAGCCTACAAAAATGGGGAGAAGCCTAGTGGCAACTCCTACGCCAGGAAGGGGGTAACATGGAGAAACTACTACTGCGGGTGCCCGAGGCGGCAGCACTGGTGTCAATCAGCCGCTCTAAAGGCTACGAATTGATCGCCAGCGGTGAATGGCCCGTCGTCCGCGTTGGACGCTCGGTACGGGTTCCCGTAGAGGCGTTGCGCGCCTGGGTCGCCCAGCTACAACAGGAGCACTCAGGGTCGACTTACGACACAGCAGACGAAGTTCCTCCGCGGCAGGGACGGGAGCCGCTGGAGGAACGAAAAAGACGGCGGGCGTAGACGACCCGTACGATCCCCCGGCTGCCGATTGCCGCGTTGACTGCCAAAGGGTTAACCAGCCAGCGTGGATAATTATGGATCGGGTGGACTAAAGATTCCTTATTTGAGTGCTGTATAGACGTTAGTGGATGAAATAGATACGCATTAGAGAGGAGCGTTCTCTATGGCAAGTCCTTCACAGGCACGCGTCTTGGCCCAAGTGCGCGGCGAAATTCGAGATACGATGCGTAACCCGAGCGCGTGGTATAGTTCGGCGACAATGAGTGTCTTGCCGTCCGCTCAGGTGGTCGACCAGATCCTGCGTCAGGAATTTCAGGCCGCCCCGCGGTCAACCCCAGGGCTTCCCGAGACACTGACGGTGCTAACGCTGAACCTGGCAGCAGCGGGTCTCGTAGACATAGTCGGTAGTTTATATGCCCAAATCGGGCCAGAGCAGGCATGTGCCAACATTACTACTGCGCTGGAAGAGGCACGCCATACGTGGATGCCCGAGGCGGAGCCTCCGCCCGCAACTAACCCCGAGGCCCTGGCGGCAGCAGATCGCCGACTAGCCCGGAAACTCTGGAAACACCTCCCCAACTTCGCCCGACGGCCTCCACCTAAAGGCACCTACGCGGCCTTGCGGCAGGTCGTCTCGTGGGCGCGCTGGCCGCTTGTGCAGCAAATGAGCTACCTGGCGGAGTTGGTGGGCCAACTGACCGACGCAACTGTCGCCCCGACCCAGCCCGCGCCCCCGGTCATTCCTCCGCTCGTCCGTCAGGTATTGGCCCGCTTCTTTGCAGAGTGGATGCTCGACCGCGCGGTATCGGAACAAGGGATCAGCCCGACCTATGCGCTGATCATTGATGGGGTCGAAGCGTTAGCAACGCAGGGGCACCGGGAAACACGACTACTCACCGGGCTGCTACAACGTTGGCACGAGCAATACTCATTTCTCTTCTGGCTTAACACCCCCCATGAAGAGAAACTGGATGCGATTTTCGCCTTGTTCGATCTATACGATTTCTGGGACACATTCCGCGACCGCGTGTTTGGTACCCACAACCGCTGCACTCCCGACTCCGATGTTGCGCTAATTGAGGACATCGTGCGGATGGATCTCCAACGGCGCTATGCGCCAATCTAAAGCACGGGCAGAAGACGCGGCGGCACAGTCTGGTGCGGGTGCCAGAGCTACCAAGAGGCAGGTAGCGCCCGTCGCGGTTACCAACACGTCGTGCTAGCGCTCAATCCGTAAAGGAGATTCAGCAATGTCGCTTTGTCTATGGTGCCGCGCACCCGTGCGCCCGACGGCTACATACTGCGCGCAGTGTGGGCAGCGCCAGACCGCCGAG
>JBBSAN010001142.1:0-1910 GCA_038252265.1 Chloroflexia bacterium | reverse complement strand
GTATCGCCATATCGCTTTTTGGAACAGGCACGCGAGTATCGCAAATGCAAAACTCTGAGGCGCACCCCGGGCAAAATCTGTAAGGGCCGCCCCGTCCCGCAGCGGGGGGCTATGGTATAATGAAATGTCCCCCTGGGACGACGTGACTCATTCTTGACTATTAGAGGGGAATTATTGTGGCACAACAAGCTCAAATGGATACGAATACGGCGGGCACCTTGATCCCGCTGGCCGCGCTGAACCCTGCCGGGTTAGACGCGAAGCAGGCGCAGTTGGCAGCGGTGATCGCCGGGTTGGGGCGCACGCTGGTGGCCTATTCCGGCGGCGTGGACAGCGCCCTGGTGCTGAAGGTGTGTGTGGACGTGCTGGGGCCGGAGAATGTGCTGGCCGTGATCGCGCAGTCGGAAAGCTATCCCAGCCGCGAGATGGCGGCGGCGCTGGCCGTGGCCGCCGGGATCGGCGCGACCGTGCGGGTGATCGCCACCGCCGAACTGACCAACGCCGATTACGCTGCCAACCCGATCAACCGCTGCTACTTCTGCAAGCAGACATTGTTTGACGACCTGGGGCCGCTGGCCGAGGCCGAAGGCTTCGCCGCCATCGTGGACGGCTTCAACGCCGACGACGTGGGCGACCATCGCCCTGGACGGCAGGCGGCGCGGGAGCGCGGCGTGCGCAGCCCCTTGCTCGAAGCAGGGTTAGACAAGGCCGACATCCGAGCGCTATCCAAACGGCTGGGCCTGCCGACCTGGAGCAAGCCGTCGCTGGCCTGCCTGTCGTCGCGTATCCCCTATGGCACTCCAGTCACGGCGGAGGCACTGGAGCAGATCGACGCCGCCGAGAACGCCCTGCATGACTTGGGCTTCCCCCAGGTGCGCGTGCGTCACTACAGTGAGCAGAAGCTGGCGAAGATCGAGGTCGAACCGGCCCTCTTGCCCCGCCTGGTCGAGCCGGGCATCCGTGAGCAGGTGGTGGCGCGGCTGAAGGCCATCGGCTACCGCCACGTGACCATCGACCTGGCGGGCTACCGCAGCGGCAGCATGAACGAAATCCTGACCGCGCGATGAGTCCCGAACAACTACGCGCATTGCTACAAGGGGTCCAGGCGGGCGACACGTCCATTGACGAGGCGCTGGAGCACCTGAAGCGGCTGCCCTATGACGACCTGGGGTTCGCCAAAATCGATCATCATCGTTCACTGCGGACGGGAGCGCCCGAAGTGATCTACTGCGCGGGCAAAACGCCGGAGCAGGTGGTGATCCTGGCCCAACGAATGCTGGGGCATGGGGTGCCGGTATTGGGTACGCGGGCCAGCCTCGAACAGCGCGATGCCGTGCTGGCTGCCTTGCCCCAGGCCACCTGGCACGCCGCCGCCCGCGCCTTCCACTTGCCCGCCGACCCGGCTCCCCCGCCCCCCGCCGTGCATGGCACGGTCGTGGTCTGCCCCGGGGGCACAACGGACCTGCCGGTGGCCGAGGAAGCGGCACTGACCGCCGAACTGCTGGGCAGCCCCGTGCTGCGGCTGTTCGATGTGGGGGTGGCCGGGCTGCACCGGCTGCTGGCCCAAGTGCCCGCGTTGCAGGCAGCCAGCGTGGTCATCGCTGTGGCGGGGATGGAGGGGGCGCTGGCGAGCGTGGTCAGCGGGCTGGTCAGCGCGCCGGTGATCGCTGTGCCAACCAGCGTGGGCTACGGCGCGGCCTTCGGCGGGCTGGCCGCGCTGCTCTCCATGCTCAACGCCTGCGCGCCCGGCGTGGCCGTGGTCAACATCGACAACGGCTTCGGCGCGGGCTACCTGGCCGGGATGATCAACAAGATGGCCTGATCACGGCTGGGCTGGGTCCGACTCAAGAATCCTGATTATCGGGTAGGGGCGGACCCACGTGTCCGCCTAGTGGGCGCGGCCATCCCCC
>JBBSAN010001141.1:0-1913 GCA_038252265.1 Chloroflexia bacterium | reverse complement strand
TCATGCTCATCGCCGCCCGGCCCCGCGCGCTGTCGGTCACGTCCACGCAATCCACGCCGCGCTCGTGCAACTGGCGCGCCCCGGCCAGCACCTTGGCCGGGTTGATGCCCCGCGGCGGGGCCAGTTCGACCGTGGCGACGAACTCGCGGCCCAGCTTCCAGGCAAAGGTGCCCGGCGCGGCTTCGGCGCGGGCCGAGCGCGACTCCGCCAGCCCGGTCGTGGGCACGGCGGTGATGGTGGGGGCGGGCGTGGTCACTTCGTAGGGAGCGGCCCCCGCTTCCGAGGCGGTCCCGTTCGTGTCGGTAGATTCGGCCCCCGGTGGGGTGGTCTCGACCGCGTGGCGGTGCAGTTGGGCGACCAGTTCGCGGATGTGCTCCGGAGTGGTGCCACAGCAGCCGCCGATGATCTTGGCCCCGATATGGGCCATATGGTGGCCGAAATCGGCCATGTACTCCGGCCCCGACACGTAGACGATGCGGCCCCCGACCATTTCGGGCCAGCCGGCGTTCGGCTGGGCGACCAGCGGGCGGCGGGCCACCGGGGCCATCTGGCGCAGCACCCGCTCCATTCGCATCGGGCCGGTCGAGCAGTTGGCCCCGATCACGGCAGCGCCCGCGTCTTCCAGCGCCCGCACCACTTCGACCGGCGAGGCCCCGCTCTGGGTGCGCCCGTCAGCCTCGAAGCTCATCTGGGCGACGATGGGCAGATCGCAGGCATCGCGGGCGGCGCGCATGGCGGTCAGCAGTTCATCGAGGTCTTTGAACGTTTCGAGCATGATCAGATCGACACCGCCATAGAGCAGGCCCTCGATCTGTTCGCGGAAAATCTCGCGGGCCTCGGCCAGGGTGATCCGCCCCAGCGGTTGCACGGGCCGCCCCAGCGGGCCAACCGCCCCGGCGACAAAGACGGGCACGCCGGTGATTTCGCGGGCGTTGCGGGCCAGGTGCGCGCCGCGTGAGTTGATCCCGCGCACCTTGTCGGCCAGATCGTAGGTGCCTAGCTTGAAGCGGTTCGCGCCGTAGGTGTTCGTCTCGATGATCTCGGCCCCGGCCTGGATGTAGGCTTCGTGGATGTCCATGACCAGGCGCGACTGGGTGAGGTTGCATTCGTCAAAGCAGGCGTTGGCCGGGACCCCGCGGCTGTAGAGCATGGTGCCCATCGCCCCGTCACCGACGATCACATGTGGTTGGGCCAGCCGCTCCAGAAAGGGCGAGCGGGCCGGGCGAGAATCCGGGGGGGGAGAGGTGGTCATCGGGTAAACTCCTTACGCTGCGGGGAATATCATGGGCAACTCTTATTATACCGTATCCGCACGGTCACAACTACCTGCCTGGCACGTTTACACTATCACAATCCGGGCAGACCCGTCACATTCACACATAGAGGGAGAACACGAATGGCGCGACAAATGGACGCGGCGCTGGACAACTGGGACGACGAGAAAGAGCTGGCGCTCTATGCCTGGACGGCGGTGATCGTCTTCCTGGCGGCGCTGGGGGTGTCGGGCGGCACGCACCTGGTCATGCTGATGACCCGCAACCCGCTGATCAAACAGCACAAGGCGACCCTGGAATTCCGCTCGGCGATCTTCGGGGACGGCATCATCCTGCCGGCGGTGAGCGTGTTGATGATGCGCTCGATGCGGCAGTGGAGCACGCAAATGGGGCGGCGCAACCTGGGGCTGGCCCTGCTGGCGGGCACGCTGTTCACCAGCGCGGTCCACCTCCAGCAGGGGCGGAACAAGATGGTCAACTGGAGTATGCCGGAGCCGTGGAAGTGGAACTGGCTGGGCATCTACCACATGTTCTACATGGGCGGGCAATTCGCCTTCACCTGGTTCTACTGGCAGGCCGCCTTCCAGGCCTGGCGCAGCGGCAAGTTGCACACCGCGCACAAGCGCGACCTGGCGCTGG
>JBBSAN010001140.1:0-1916 GCA_038252265.1 Chloroflexia bacterium | reverse complement strand
CCAGCGTGCAGGACGCGCTGACGATGGGGCCGGGCCTGATCGGCCTGGGCAAGAAGTTCGTCCAGATCGCCCCCGATAATGCCTTCGGGCGCGGCTCGGCGGCAGCCTTCTATGCCGTCGTCAAAGCGTCGGGCGGCACGTTCACCACCAACGACACCGCAGCCGATGCGGGCACCATCTACGCCCCGGCGGATACCACCGACTTCACCTCCTATGTCAACCAGGTGGTTGACTCGGGCGCGGAAGTGCTGATCGTCACCTGGGCCGGGACCGGCTTTGTGCCGCTGTTCCAGCAGATGCAACAACTGGGCGTGTTCGATAGTATGACCGTGGCGACCGGCATGGGCGACAACCAGACGATGGCCCAGGGCTATACCGACGCGGTCGGCTCGGTGGGCGTCAGCGTCTACCACTACACCCTGTTCGACAACCCGATCAACAACTGGCTGGTCACCCAGCACAAGGCGAAGTATCAGAAGCCGCCCGATCTGTTCACCGAGGCTGGGTTCGTCGCCGCGCAGATGGTCGCCCAGGCCCTCGATGCCACCGACGGCGATCCCGCTGCCGATGGCATGATCCGGGCGCTGGAGGGGATGCAATTCGACGGGCCGAAGGGCGCGTACAGCATCCGCACCAGCGACCATGTGTTGCTCCAGCCGATGGCCCTGGTCAAGCTGACCAACACGAAGGACCCCGACTACAAGTTCTTCCAACTGATCAAGCTGTTCAAGGCCGCCGATACCGCGCCCCCGTGCGCCGTCCCGGAAGCCCTGGGCCGTTGCGGCAAGTAACGTAAGGTACGAGGTATGAGGTATGAGGTACGAGGTACGAGGTATAGAAATACGAGGTAACAGGTATATGTCGGCTGAATCAGCTTGTACCTTATACCTCGTACCTCATACCTCGTACCTCATACCTCGTACCTCGGATCAACCCCCATGCCAGACACCGTTCTCGAAACCAAAGATCTCTCGCGCTACTTCGGCGGCTTGCGGGCCGTGGACGGGGTCAGCGTGCAGGTGCAGGCGGGCACGCTCCACTCGATCATCGGGCCGAACGGCGCGGGCAAGACGACGCTGTTCAACCTGATCAGCGGGACGATCAAGCCGACGCGGGGGCAGGTGCTCTTGCGCGGGCGCGACATCACCGGCACGCCGCTGCACCGCATGGCCCACCTCGGCGTGGGGCGCTCGTTCCAGATCACCAACCTGTTCCCCAACCTGACCGTGCTGGAAAATGCCCGGCTGGCCGCGCAGGCGCAGGGCGGTGACAGCCTCAAGCTGTGGATCACCGCCGGGCGCTTCCGCCGCTACGAGGAACGGGCGCGGCAGGCGCTAGCCCAGGTGGGCCTGGCCGAACGGGCGGATTCCCTGGCGGCGGCGCTGCCCCACGGCGACAAGCGGCGGCTGGAACTGGCGATCCTGCTGGCCGCCGACCCCCAGGTGCTCTTGCTGGACGAGCCGACCGCCGGGATGGCCTCCGAACAGGTGCCGCTCTTGCTCGATATCATCCGCAGCGTGCGCGAGGCGACCGGCAAAACGATCCTGCTGGTCGAACACAACATGGGGATCGTGATGAACGTGTCCGACCGGATCACCGTTATGCACCAGGGGCAAGTGCTGGCCGAGGGCACGCCCACCGAAATCCGGGCCAGCCCGGCAGTGCAGCAAGCCTATCTGGGGGAAAGTTTGAGCGATGCCGAACCTGCTCACGGTTGAGTCGATCCATACCTTTATCGGCCAGTATCACATCCTCGAAGGCGTGTCGCTGACCGTGCCAGCGGGCAGCATCACCGCCTTGCTGGGGCGCAACGGCGCGGGCAAGACGACAACATTGCGCTCGATCATGGGCCTGCTCTCGCCGCGCACCGGGCGGATCGTGCTGGGCGGCGACGAGATCCAGGGCCGGTCGGCGTT